>DAOQII010000005.1:19375-22493 GCA_035339455.1 Chitinophagales bacterium | reverse complement strand
TTAATTGGTGCTACTAATCCTGCAAATGCGGAAGAGGGTACTATCCGCAAAGTATACGCAAAATCTGTAGGCGAAAATGCAGTACACGGTTCTGATTCTAACGAAAATGCACAAATAGAAGGCGATTTCTTCTTTAGCAAACTGGAACGTTTCTAAGCCAGCTTTAAACACTTAATTTATTTGTATTACTTTTAGCTCGATACGGCGATTGCGCGAGCGGTTTTCTTCCGTATCGTTAGGGGCAACTGGCTGGGTATCTCCATAGCCTTTAGCCGTTAATCTGGAAGCCGAAATTCCTTGTTGTACTAAGTAGTTTAATACACTTTCTGCTCGCTTTTGAGATAAGTTGAGGTTGTATTTTGCATCACCTTTGTGGTCGGTATGCCCACTGATTTCGATCTTTAGCCCTGGATTCTTTTTCAAAATCCCGGTCAGATTTTCCAAGTCAGCAAAAGATTCGGACTTTAAATCAAATTTATCAAAATCAAAAAAAATATTATCCAGCGTAATTTTTGCATTTACTGCAATCGGTTCTAATTCAATTTTTAGCTGGCAAGGTTTTACCTGAGTATTCGCTTTGAGATTTATATTTTGCGAATAAAACAGATAGCCGTCTTTTTCCACTTGCACGGCATAATTCTTATTGGCATTAATTCTTTCAAAGAAACTGCCATTTTTAGCAATACCATTTATTATTTCGCTCTTGTTTTCAAGATTAATCAACCGGTAATTTGCTGGCAATAATTGTTTTGTTTTTTTATCCATAATAATGGCTTTAACAAAAGTTCCGCTTGGAGGGCGGACAGCATCCGGCAATTCAAAGCTGTAAATATCCAAGCCACCATATCCGTTGCTGCGGTTAGAGGATAAATATGCGGTCTTGCCATCATACGAAACGGTAAGGCCGTTGTCATCGCTCTCAGTGTTGATGGGATAGCCTAAATTTTTGGGATTTGTCCAGCCTGTGTCGGTAAGTTGTGCCATAAAAATATCTCCGGCACCCATACCCGGCCAGCCATCTGAAGTAAAATAAAGCGTTTTGTTATCACTGAAGATAAATGGGCACTGGTCGTCATAAGGCGTATTAATTTTATTGCCCAAGTTTACGGGTTCACTGAAATGCATCGCACTGTCTAAATAAGTAACCCAGATATCTCGTCCGCCAAAGCCGCCTTTTCTGTTGCTCGAAAAATAAAGAGCCTTTGAATCTGAACTAAATGAGGGTTGTGCTTCCCAAGCCCCGCTGTTTACCGGCTTGCCAATTCCCATAGGTTTTGACCAGTTGCCGTTGTTGTTTTGAGAAAAATAAATATCACAACTTCCAAATCCATCAAGTTTATTACACTCGGTCAGAAATAACAAATTCCCGCTCACATTCATCACCGCAGCTGCTTCATTTTCAAAAGTATTTATATTGGTGCCAAATGATTGTGCAGGGCTGAAGCTGGTATCCGTCTTTTTGGCATAATAAACATCTTCCTGATTATTCTCTAATCTGGTGAACAAAAAATAACTGCCATCGGGAGTCAAGTAAGGGAAGTATTCAGGTGACTTTGTATTAATATTAGCTCCCGGATTTTTGGGGTTAAAAGGCACGGGATGTTTCATGGCTTCTTCTGCAAAATTGCCATTGATAACAGTACGTTGAGCTTTGCGGGCAAAATGCTCCTGCACGTTGGGTTGATTGAGGTATTGCTGGGCATATTGCTTTGCTTTTGCAATTTCACTCTTTTTGAGATAGGATTCAGAAAGACAATAATATGAGCGAGCCGGAATACCGGGTTGTTCTATAATGTTTTGCAATACGATAATGGAACTGTCATATTTTTTGGAGGCATAATACATTTCGCCTAACAAGGCGTGAGCATCCAGGAAATCTGGTTGAATTTTAATGGCTTTATTCAACTCGGCAATTCCTTCTTCCCATTGCGTAAATTGTGCATAGCCTTTTGCTTTGAAATAAGCAGACATTGCTTTTTCAGCTACTTGCTGGGCAAATAGCCCGTAAGCCGATAAGAACACGAATAAAAAAGCAATCGTTTTTTTCATCTTAGTAATTGTATCAAAGAGAATGCCAATACCATATAACGCTTTTTATACAATTGTAGTTTAGGGAATGTCTAAATATTTATGTGTCTGCACCGACAACTTCCAATACGGATATTGTTTACAATAGGCTACAATTTCGGGATAAAACAACTCACGCTTCGACCATTCAGCTTGCAGATAAAGCTGACACTTCTCATTTGTGAGTACTCTGTTCTGTTCAGCAAAGGCAAAATCACTTTTGTGAAAGATAATACATTTCAGCTCGTTTGCGGCCAGTAATACTTCTTTTAAAACAGGCTTAAATTTTTTGGGTGAAACGCAAATCCAATCTAAAATTCCGGAAAGCGGGTAAGCACCTGATGTTTCAATATGGATAAAATAGTTTTCATTTTTTAAGGCGGTAGTCAGTGGCAGAAGGTCGTACATCAAAGGTTCGCCTCCGGTAATGACTACACGCTGCGTAGCCGTCTTTTTAATGTCATCTACCAAGTCGCTGATATTCATCCATTGCTTTTCATCCACTATCCAGGATTCTTTTACATCACACCAATGACATCCTACATCACAACCTGCTAAACGAACAAAGTAAGCAGCCGTGCCGGCATAAAACCCCTCGCCCTGAAGCGTATAAAAATGCTCCATAACGGGAATGCGGCTCTGCAAATTTGCGGACATGTAACAAAGATAAGGAATAAGAAAGAGTTGTTCTATGGAAGAATAGCTTATGCGTAGAGATTGCAGGGTAAAAAAATTATAGTTTTGAAATTTTGTTTATCAGTCTTAATATTGTTCAGTATTTTGAACGAGTGATATAATTTCAAAGCTTATAGGCTTGATAATTAAATTTCATATTGCAACCGGAAAACTCAAGTGCGTCGGGAAAATTTGAAGTGAAAAGTTATCTGACCTTTCCAAGAAGGTAAATTGTGGAGTGCTAAATTTAGCTGTTTTCCTTTTTTTGGAAACATACTATTTTTTAAAATGTCACGAAGTGGCGCATCTGATTAGTTAATTAGTTTAATAGTTTAGTAGCTAAATAGTTTGGTAGCGGTACAAATTTAGTCTTATC
>DAOQII010000005.1:0-19275 GCA_035339455.1 Chitinophagales bacterium | reverse complement strand
AAGAAGCCACGTAGTGGCATTGTTCGCATAAAAATTCTTAATTTCCTTAATGCCTTAATGGTAAATAATTCGTTAAGATACAAACCACGTATTGGCAAAACATTTATATATAAGACATACAACCTAAAACTGAGCCATGTAATGGCAGCACCTTTCATTGGTGGATTAGTTAATGAGTTTAATAGTTTAGTAGTGGTGCAAATTTAGTCTTATCAAGAAGCCACGTAGTGGCATTGTTCGCATAAAAATTCTTAATTTCCTTAATGCCTAATGGTAAATAATTCGTTAAAAAACAAGCCACGTAGTGGCGACACAATTATCTTTGACTAATTGGTGTTTAAATCTTGTCTTTCATGACAGTTCATAGGAAGCCAATGACAGCGAACGCTGTGAGCTAGAGTAATAGAACTCAACCTATCAGCAGAGTATTTCCTCATCCTTGTTCACATTTGTGTTTAGTATAGTAACGAGCAGCATTTTTATTCCAAGACAAAGTCTGCAATATAAAAGGTCTGAGATTATAATCGTACTTTTGCGCCATGATTTTAACGGACAAAGGCATTTTGGATGAAATGCAGAAAGGGACTATCGTCATCGAACCGTATGACAGAGCCTATTTGGGTACAAATTCGTATGATGTACATTTGGGAAAATATCTCGCCGTATATACCGACAGAGTAATTGATGCAAAAAAACACAACCCGATTCAGGAATTTGAAATTGGTGAGGATGGCTTTGTTCTACAACCCGGAGTGCTCTATTTAGGTGTAACCGAAGAATACACGGAAACGCATGCACATGTTCCCTTTCTGGAAGGCAAGTCGAGCATAGGCAGACTGGGTATAGATATACATGCCACTG
The DNA here is from genome assembly GCA_035339455.1 of Chitinophagales bacterium. Lineage (GTDB taxonomy): Bacteria > Bacteroidota > Bacteroidia > Chitinophagales > JADIYW01 > JADJSS01. Next base: position 18,414 of record DAOQII010000005.1, on the reverse strand, counting down.
CCGGAAAAGGAGATGTGGGTTTTTGCAACCACTGGACTTTAGAAATATCTTGCATTCAGCCAGTTCGTGTGTATGCGGGTATGCCCGTAGGACAGCTTATATATTTTGAAGTGAAAGGAGATATCGAACATGCTTATAATAAAAAGCAATCTGCCAAATATAACCAACGCTCACCTAAACCCATGGAGAGCATGATGTGGAAGAATTTTAAATAACAAATTAATATACAATGAATATCACCGTAATTGGCGCATCTGCAGGTGTTGGATTAGCAACCGTAAAACGTGCATTGCAAAGAAATCACAAAGTAACTACTTTATCTCGTTCTCCGATTCAACTTCCGGCATCAGAAAATTTAATACAAATATCCGGAAGTGCCACTAATAAATCCGATTTAAGCAAAGCTATACAAAATGCAGATGCAGTAATTATTGCGCTTGGTACTGGTAAAAGCATGAAAGCTACGACACTATATTCTGATTTTGCGAAACTATTGTTGGAACTTCATTCTGAAAATAAATACCGGCAGCCTTTTATTTGTTTGACTGGTTTTGGTGCAGGTGACAGTGGCGCATACAATGCGCTGTTTATGAAAATATTTTTCAGCTTGTTGTTAAAATCTGTATATGCCGATAAAACCATCATGGAAGAGCTGATTGCTAAATCTGATTTGAAATGGGAAATAGTACGCCCTGGCTTACTAACCGATAAACCATTGACAGAAAATTATCGCACAGAAACAAAATTGTCTAAAGGCATTAATATAGGCAGTATCAGCAGGGATGATGTGGCTGATTTCATGGTAAAACAAGCGGAACAACCGACTTATCTTTCTCAATATCCTGCCCTTTCAACGAAATAAATATGGAAAAAGAAACCGGAAGAATTGAGGCATTTAGTGACGGAATATTTGGCGTTGCTATTACCTTGCTGGCAATTGAAATAGGTATATCTGAATACCAAGATCCCACCAATAGAAACCTCTTTGAAAAAATAGTGGAGAAATGACCAGAGTATTTTGCTTATTTTAATTCCTTCGCCACGGTTTTGTTAATTTGGATGGGACATCATCAATTGTTCAATCGTATCCGTAAAGCATCACATTCCGTTTTGCTGTTAAATGGTCTTGTGTTGCTATTTGTGGTTCTCTTTCCTTATCCTACTCGCACCGTGGGTATTTTTATTGGCACTCCTGCAGTTAACACTGCCGTTGCATTTTATGCTGCATTCACCGGGCTTATCGTTTTCAGTATGCTTTGTCTAAACTTAGGCATATTGCGAACTCCTCAATATATTATTGATGCTGATAAAAATATAAAATGGCTAATCAACCTGAAGCGTGGTCAACTGCTGGCAATAAGCTTATACTTTCTTGCTGCTTGCGTAGCATTTTTTCAACCGACCATTACCTTACTCATTACTTTTGCCATGTGGGTATATTGGGCAATTGTTACTAAAGATCCTCTGGCTGAACATCCAGAAAGTTAGCTTTAAAATTAATGGAAGTTACAGCGTTTCAAGATAACTTTGCAGTAAAATTGTTGCACTCACCTCATCTATAGTGGCTTTGTTTTGTCTGTCTTTTTTCTTCATGCCACTTTCCACCATACTCTGCATGGCCATTTTTGAGGTGAAGCGTTCATCCCATTCTACCACTATAATAGCTGTATGTTTCTCTTTAAATAATTGAATAAATTTTCTAATTGCTGTACTTATTTCTGCATCTTCATTATTCAGCTTTTTCGGCATGCCAACAAGCAAAGTATCTATCCTCTCTTTCTGAAGCAATCCATCCAAATAAATCATCAGTGAATTGGTGTCTTGCGTACCATACCCGAAAGCAAATATTTTACTTTCGTCAGACACTGCTAAGCCAGTCCGTTTTTTACCATAATCGAGTGCAAGTATTTTGGGCATATTATTGCCGTAATTAGTTTTTATTACGGATATATTTTTCCGTTTGCAGTTCCATATATTTCCAACTTAACGTGAGTGTATCATTATTGTCAGAAAGTGTATATCTCGCCGGGCGTTCATCATTAAACTGAATCATATTATATCCGTCTTGCTTAAATAAAATAATATTACCTTCTCTGGGAAGTGCATTTTTTTTGCTGTGCGTTTCAAGAAATGTATAATCGTTTCTGAGTTCAAGGCTAATATTATCCCCTGAACTTTCCGGTGTAGATACGCCACGTCTGGAACCGCAACAGTCCGTCTCAAACCAAGTCCAGTTGCCGTATATCAGTTTTGGTTTAACCGGTTCCACCCAAGTACTTGCCGTAGGTGTTTTTGTTTTTTTAGGTGGTTTTTTTGCAAAAGCACCCAAAGCGATAATAATGATGCCAAAAAGTATTATTTTTCTCATAGCGAAATTCTCCTCAAAATTATGAAATTGCATTTGTAATTCTAAATATCAAATTTGTTGCCAAAAAAATGGAAGCTGAAAAAACAAGAATAGATAAATGGCTGCATGCCGTTCGTTTATACAAAACCAGAACGCTTGCTTCGGAAGCTTGTGAAGCAGGAAAAGTAAAAGTAAATGATGAAAAAGTGAAATCCGCCTTCCAGATAAAAGTCGGGATGCTGATGGAACTAAATAAACAAGGAGTGAGATATAAGTATAAAGTACTGAAAATCATAGAGAAAAGAGTGAGTGCGGGAATTGCACAACAATGTTATGAAGACTTAACCCCACTGGAAGAAATAGATAAACTAAAATTTCCTGCATTCTTTTATGAAGTGCGGGATAAAGGCGTAGGCAGGCCTACAAAAAAAGAACGCAGGGATATTGACAAGTTCAAAGGACAGTAAAGCTGTCCGGTTCGATAGTTTTAAGTAGATGGAATAACCTGAGTTCGGGATAAGCGTTTAAATTAAAAATAGTTGATTTTTGATATAGAACCACCACCTTTTAATTCCTCCTCCTTGTTAAGTTGGAGGAAAATAGGAGAAATCAAGTATTTTTTTTCACCTTAATTTCCTTAACCCGATCTCAGGTGAATAAGTAATTAGCTGTATATGCTGTGGTCAATAGTCTATCGACCCAAAACCATATTCTTTAACATTTCGTTTAAGAAAATTCTGCTAACTTTGCAGAAATAATTAACCATGTACAATTTATTGTCATTTCTTAATTTAGGTGGAGGAGAAATTTTTCTGATTTTTGCTGCCATATTATTGTTGTTTGGAGGTAAAAAAATTCCTGAATTAATGCGCGGAATCGGGAAAGGCGTTAAAGAATTTAATTCTGCCAAAGCCAATCTGCAAGATGAATTTGAAAAAGGCATGAAAGATGAAGATGTAAAATCTTCTGATAAAACAGCACAATAATTTCTGATTTTCCTGATGGCTCATTCGTACAGAACACTTGCTGCGCTGCAACAGGATTTATTGAACAAGACACTAACTTGTACTGAAATCACCCAAAATTATATCCATAAAATTAAGGAACAATCTCACCTTAATGCTTTCAACGAAATTTTTGAAACAACTGCATTAACCTCCGCACAAAACATCGACAACAAAATTGCGCAAGGTTTGCCTTTGGGTAAATTGTTTGGTTGTGTCATTGCCATTAAAGACAATATCGTTTACAATAATCATCTTTGCACTGCCAGCTCCAAAATACTCGAAAATTTCATTTCTCCATATTCAGCTACTGTTATTGAGCGGTTATTGAAAGAAGATGCCATTATCATAGGCAGAACTAACTGCGATGAATTTGCCATGGGGGGTAGCAATGAAAATTCTTTTTTTGGTGCGGTAAAAAATCCGCATGATACCACCCGGGTTTCCGGCGGGTCATCCGGCGGGTCAGCCGCTGCCGTTGCTGCCGACTTATGCTTTGCGGCTTTAGGTTCTGACACGGGAGGCTCTGTGCGACAACCTGCAAGTTTTTGTGGTGTTGTTGGTCTAAAACCTACTTATGGTCGTGTTTCTCGTTATGGCTTAATTGCTTATGGTTCTTCTTTTGATCAAATTGGTCCGTTGACAAACACAGTAGAAGATGCAGCTTTATTGTTGGAAATAATCAGTGGAGCTGATGAATATGATGCCACTTGTTCGCCAAAGGCAGTGCCGACATACAGCAAACATTTACACGAGCACAAAAAATATAAAATCGCCTATTACAAAAATGCGGTAGAGCATGAGAATATAGATACAGAAGTTCGGGATGCTTGTTTGAAAGCCATAGAAAATTTAAAAGCGGAAGGACACGAAATACAGGCTATCGAATTTCCGGAACTGGACTATATCGTGCCGGCTTATTATGTGCTCACTACCGCAGAGGCATCATCCAATTTATCTCGTTTTGATGGGGTAAAATATGGCTACCATGCCAAAGAAGCCACCTCTTTAGAAGAAACTTATATACTTAGCCGCTCACAAGGCTTTGGAAAAGAAGTGCAGCGCCGCATTATGTGCGGCACCTTTGTATTGAGTGCGGGCTATTACGATGCGTACTACTCCAAAGCACAAAAAGTACGCAGAATTGTAGCAGAAGCAACCTACAAAACATTGGAAGAATTTGATTTTATCTTGTCGCCGGTGGCACCCACAGCTGCTTATAAGATAGGAGAAGTATCTGACCCTGTCGCTTCCTTTTTGGGAGATATTTTCACGGTGCAAGCCAATATAGCGGGCATTCCGGCCATTTCCTTGCCACTACATCAAACAGCCAATGGCTTACCAATCGGCATACAATTTATGGCAGGAAGATGGCAAGAAGAAAAATTGCTGGGGTTTTCAAAGCAAGTATTGGGTGTTTGATTAATTAACACGAGTTCGGGATAAGCGTTTCAATAAAAAATAGCTGATTTTTTATGTAGAACCGCCTCCTTTTAATTCCTCCACCTTATTAATGTGGAGGAAAAAATGGGAAATCAACTATTTTATCAGCTTATTTTTCTTAACCCGAACTCAGGTTATTAGTTTCCTAATTCTAACTGGTTGCTAACTAAATTAAAATAATGTGCTTTGTTTTTGACCAATTGTTCATGAGTGCCTGTCTCTACAATTTCGCCACCATCTAATACGACAATCTGATCAGCATTTTTTACGGTGCTTAAACGATGCGCCACAATTACTACTGTTTTATTTTTGAAAAATTGTTCTAAATTGTCTGTAATTTCTTTTTCGTTTTTTGCATCTAATGCAGAAGTGGCTTCATCAAAAAATAAAAAATCAGGATTTTTGTAAATAGCACGAGCAATTAAGATTCGTTGTTTTTGACCACCACTAAGTTGAATGCCGATATTACCAATCTTCGTATTGTATTGCAAAGGCAATGATTCTATAAATTTATCTATACATGCAGTTTTAGTAGCTTTTTTTATTTTATCAATATTTACCGTGTCATCAGAGAATGCAATGTTTTCAATTATTGTTCCACTAAAGATAGAACCGTCTTGTAATACTATTCCGCAAAGTTCTCTCCATTTCTCTGCATTCAATAAATTTACATTTTCAGAACCTAATAATAGTTCGCCGTTTTGGATGTCATAATATTTTAATAATAACTTTATTAGCGTTGTCTTTCCGCTTCCACTAACACCTACAATAGCGGTTTTCTTGTTTTTTGGTATTATTAGATCAATATTTTTTAATACAAATGAGTTAAAACTACCAGGGTACTTAAATGACACATCTCGCATAATCAAATTAGAATGATGATTAAAGTTAATAATCTTATTTTCGTTATCTTCATTCTGTTCATTGTAAACTTCATCAAGTCTATTTTTAGAAATTAAAGCATCTTGTAAGTCTTTTGTAAAATTTATAATATTTCTAATTGGGGATGATAGTTGTCCAAGTATATAACTAATACTTAATAATTGCCCCAAAGTTTGTCTACTTTCTATTATAAAATATGCGCTTATTGCAATAGCAATAATTTCTAATGCTTTATTAATAAAACTAGTACCTAATACTTGATAAGTATTTAAAGAAAGAGATTTAAGTTCCAGATTATTTAGTTTTTGTTGAATCGTTTTTATTTTATTAATTAAATTATTTTGAGCTCCATTTATTTTAATTTCTGGCATATTCATAATAAATTCATACATGTTATTATTACTCAATGATTGTTGAATAAAAATTGAATATTCGAGGTTTGCTCTACTCTTTAAAAATAAAAATGTCCAGAATATAGAAATTAAAGATAAAAATATGAATAGATTAAATATAGTATAATTAATAGACAAGAGCATACCACCAAATATTATAATGTTTAGCGTATTTATAAATAATTCAATGCCTTTCCAAGTAGTAAATTCCTGAATTATATGTTGATCAGAGATTCTTTGGAGTGTATCTGTATTCAATTTAGTATCAAAGTAATTAATGGGTAGCTTAATCAATTTACTCAGAAAGCTATTTTGTAATAAGATGCTTAAATGAAAATTTACTTTTACCAACAATATATGACTTAATGTATCTGATATAATATGACTAATAAACAAGACGAATTGTGCCAATAAGAGATATGTGATAATTTGTATAGATTTATTTACAATACCATTATCAATCGTTTTCTGAAAGAATATTGGGATCGCCCAGTTACATGCTAAAGCTACAAAAAGTAATAAAATAGCAATTGTATATTTTATCTTATTCTTGTTTATAAAATTGAAGACTAATTTTAATGATTCAGAAACTCTATTTGGCTTATTAGTATCAATTTTTGTCAGTTCTCCATTAGGTTCTAACACAATGGCAATTCCTTTGCAATTATTATTGCCAATCCACTCTGAAACAAAATCCTTTTGACTCATTTTAACTCTTCCATATGCGGGATCGTCAATAATATAAACATTGTTATTTTTGATCTGTCTTAATACAATAAAATGTTCTTGTTTCCAATATAGTATACTTGGCAATGGAATTTGTTCCAAATCTTCAATAGTTAGTTTTAATGCTGTAGTATTAAAGTTTATTTTCTTTGCCCCATCAATAATATCTTGAACAGAAACACCCATCCTAGTAATCTCACATATATCTTTAATTTGTGTTAATGTATACTTACCCCCAAAGTGGTATGCAACCATTACTATACAAGCAGGACCACAATCAGTACTTTCAAGTTGATGAACAAATTTATTTCTATTAAATTTCAATGTATTGTAGAACATCATCAACTTTTGATTTAATTACTTTATCTTTTTCAGCTTCATCACCAAAATAGATGCAATATTCATCCTTATTTAGATGTTCTATTGCATGTTGAGTGCAGCCTCCATTACAAATCGGTAATAATCTGCAAGATAAACATGGTTTGTTATTAAACTTAGAGTTCATCCTTTTTTCAAGTGAATTATTTTCCCAAATTAATTCCCCTTTATTAGACAAATAACCTGCTCTGTTTGCAAGTGTAAAATCTCTTGCTGTGCATTTGTAGATATCTCCATTATAATTTATAACTACGCTATTCCGTTTGTCTGCATAACAAGAAGAAACTACGTTATCAGGACTATAATTACCCAATATATTTATATTTTTACTACTTATATACTTTTTATTATAATCTAATTGAATATTAATATCATCAATTTTATCATCTTGCCACACCCGATGATAATCAAAAAGTAGATAACTTTCTTTCAGATTGCTTTCTGTATCATTAAATTCATCTGCAATCTTGTAAGCATCAGATATATTTTCATTTGTATAATTTACTCTTAGTCGTACAAAAAAACAGTTGTTTATTAGTAGTTTAATGTTATTAATAATTGTATTATAAGAACCTCTTTTATTATTTACAAATCTCACTAAATCATGTTTTTCATTAAAACCATCTAAGGTAATTTGAAAAGAACAAGTTGTATTTAGCTCTTTTAGGTAATTTATTATTTCTTCGTTTATTAGAAAACCATTTGTTGTAAAACTTATATTATTACTTATATTGTGTTTATTGCATATTTCTGTAAAATGACTTATAACTGGAATTACATCTTTTTTAAAAAATAATAACGGCTCTCCTCCAAAAAAAGACAATGTAAATTGTTCAATTTGACTGTCACTTACTGTATTTGAGATGAACTTATTAATCTTAATTATCATTTCACTAGTAAATCTAGAGTCTTTAATATGGGTTTCATAGCAATACCAACATTTAAAATTACAATTCATTGTGGGGTTAATTGTTAAAAAAAATGCATTCTTATTCTCATCTATTTTTTTACTAATAATCTTTACGTTCTCAACCTCATTTATGCTATCACTAACCACAAATTCAGTTTCTATCAAATAATTGTAGAATGTAGGATGTATATTTATTAATTCTTCAATATTTTCACTCCTTGCTGCGTCCAATAAGTCTTTCAACTCCTTTTCTATGATTATTACCTTGTTACTATAACTATTATAAAGTGCATAATTATCATTATATGGTATAATGCTGTTAAATTGGCTAAGTTTCATACTTTTCTATTTTGTTTTTTCTCCACAACCTTTTACACAATTTCCCTTACAGTTTGTATTCGGTATATGCTTACTAGATTTTTTTGATTTAAAACCTTTACCACAGCCAACAACTAAGTTGCCACCATAACAATTGTTGATTTTTGAAGTATCTCCACATGAGAAATTTCCAGAGAAGACAGAAGAAAATCCACCGATTAATTGGGCTGCCTCACTATTGTTTAATCTTGCAAAATTTAGTTTATTTTTCATAAGAAATATATTTTTTAAATAAGTTGTCAGCCATTTAAACAATGGCTGACATTAATTATCAATAAATTATCCACCACATCCACTAATGCAGTTACCGCCGTCACAATTATTCGTTGTTGTGCATTTGATTAAATTAACTGCGGCTTTTAAGTTCGTACTAGGTCCAGACTTAGCTACTGAAAAACCTCCCACTAATGAACCTGTGGATGCCTCTGACAGTTTTTCAAAATTTGAAAGGTCTATTTTCTTTTGATTTTTTTTCATTTTAGTACATTTTTAATATTATTTAAATTCAATCCTCTCGTTGTAGAACGCTGCGTTATTTTACTTCTTATACAGAACGAAGCTTTGTAGTTGCTACCGCAATTGCGCACTCACAGTATTGGCTACTACTTATCGCGATTAAGTATTTTATTTTGCTCTGCTAATATTTTCATTGTCAGTTTGTTTGTTTATTGTCTTTAAATTTTTATTGCCAAATTTATAGGTGATAGAGAAAGTAAAAACTCTATCATTATAATAATTTGTAAATGATGAATATTGTCCAGTTGTATTTATAAAATATCCATTACTCTGTTTGGATCTTAAAATATTATTTGCAAAAAACGAAAGTGATAAAAGCTTTTCTTTTAAAAGCTTAGCTTTAATACCTATATCTATCTTATTATACATCCGCATAAACAGTTCTTGTCTGGGTGCTGGAGGTGTAAAATAATAATTTAAACTTCCAGTTAATCTGCCGTTCTTATCAAAATTAAAATCATTATTAATCGTTAATGCCATTCCCCAAGAAGTACGTTTAGTGTTATTATACAAATAAGGCGATTTTAAAAAATCTATAAATACATCTATTGCAATTGTTGGCTGCCATTTTTCTTTAATTGAAAAATAAAATTGGTTAAATGTACCTAAATCATGCATCTGTCTGCCTTTGGCTTCCCATTGCCAGAAATTAGTATTGTTTGAAGTATCTGTAAATTGAATTTGAGTTGAATTATTTAAAGTATAGTTGTAATATACTGAGAAAGAATAATTTTGTTTGAGCACATATTCTAACGATGTATTATAGCTATATTGTGGTTGTAAATATGGGTTGCCTTCTGCATAGCTGTATTGTGTATTATAGTATCTAAATGGATTTAATTGCCAAAATGCGGGTCTGTCAATCCTAGAATTTATTGAGAAATTTATCTGATGCTTATCATTCTTCTTGTATTGTATCATTAAACTGGGGAAAGGGCGTATATATTGTTGATTATTTGTTTCACCTGTAGTGTGCAGCATGCCTTTTAGTTGTGTAAATTCGATTCTAATACCAGCTTGTAATTCTACGTTTTTAAAGCTTTTACTAAAACTACCATAAATGGCTTCATTAAATTCTTTATAACTAAAATTGCTACTTCGTGTTGTCTCTAACTGATAAGTGTTATCTGGTTGCAATACACTTTGCTCATTATTGCTTCTTACATAAAAGTAAGTAAATTTTGTGCCATATTGCCAAGTGCCATATTTTATAGGATGTTCCATGTCTGCATTAATAGTATAGATATAGCTTTTTTGTGTTCCGTTTGTATTTTCTTGCGGTATAGGTTGTGATAATAATGAATCGTTTCCATTAAAAGTGGCATTAGTATAATTACGATTTATATTCCTATAACTATTAAAAAAATCAAATCCAATATCTAATTTTTTACCCATTGTATCTATATTTAAAGTATAGTAAGCAGTAATATTATGGTTATAGAAATTACGGTTGCTATTAGCTTCATTTTTTGTACTTTGTATTAACGTGGCATTGATATTATCACGTATTCTCGTATTTATAGTTTCTTTATCCCAAATTACTTTACTCCAAGAGCCAGTATAGTTAAAGCCAAATGTATTATTATTGTTTATATCTATATTCATGCTCATTCTGCCAGAAAAAGTGTTAGATAATTGGGGATTGATAGCAGTATCTTTCCAAGTTTGCTCGCTATATTTCAGAATATGTGTTTCTTCTCTATATCCTTTATTTATTTGGTCTGAAATAGATGAATTAAAACTCATCTTCTTTTTAGTAAAATTAATTGTTGTCCCTATTCTTCCTCCTTGATATTGATGTTGCTGAAAATTCCCAGACACGCTTCCGTTATAACCCTGTTTTCTATTCTTCTTCAATACAATATTTATCAATGCTGCGCCTTGTGCATCGTATTTGGCAGGTGGGTTGGGTATTACTTCTATTTTTTGTATATCGTTGCTGGGTATGCTTTTTAAATATTGGCTTAGTTCTTCGCCACTCATTCGTATTAGTCTATCGTTTATCAGAACTGCTGCATCACCTCTGCCTGCAATCTTTATATCGTTGTTGTTTATTTGTACTCGCGGTGCCTTGCTTAATGCCAGCATGGCATCACTGCCTTGGCTATACACACTATTTTCTACATTAAATATTATTCTATCGGCTTTGCGTTCGTAAATAGGCTTGTTGGCTGTTATAGTAACTAAATCAAGATTATTTGCCAATGGTTGTAGGCTTATTGTTCCTATTTCTACACTGTCTTCAAACGCGCTTAGTAATAAGCTGTCTTTTTTATAATTCAAATAACTTATTTCTAAAAAATAATCCCCTCTGTGTATGTTTAACAATTCAAAAAAACCGGAGCTGTCGGAAAAAGTTGTACTGACAACAACTGTATCAATGGCACTAAATAAAGTTATATTGGCAAATTCTATTGGCCTGTTTTTTTCATCTATTATATTACCTTTTATGTTTGATGAATGTATATACACACTATTTAAAAGCATAAACAGACACAACAAAAACGGAAATAATCTTATTTTCTTAATATTCATTACAATTTACTAACTTATTTAAATTTATCAATTAGAAATATTCCAAGTCTGAAAAATTTCTATTTCAATATTCATTAGAACAACATACTATTGTCCTTATTTTATTTACCCCTTATTTTCTGAAGTATTGCACCTCATTTTCATCGTTAGCTTACGGAAACTGCCGTCCCCGATTTTACATTTAATAAGTCAAATATAAATGATAAAAATCAAAAAAAAAATGGAACATTTTTTTGAAATTTTACTAATATTAACATTTTATGCTATAAGACATAGATATGTTAATCTATGCTTATGTCATAATGTGCATATATTTTATTGCAAAAATTTTGATTTCCTTACTTTATTTATACTAAAATCACTTTTTCAACTACCCACCCTCCATATCCGCATTTCTCCTTAATTTAGCCTTGTGCTTTTGCCCATTCACATACTCGAAAAATATTGGGGTTATACTGCTTTCAGGTATCCGCAGCAAGAAATCATCCTGTCCGTATTAGATGGAAAAGATACGCTTGCCTTATTGCCTACGGGTGGCGGTAAGTCGGTTTGCTTTCAAGTTCCGGCTATCCTGCAAGACGGCATCTGCATAGTGGTATCGCCATTAATTGCTTTGATGAAAGATCAGGTCTATCAATTGTCTAAGCGCGGTATCAAGGCATCTGCCATTTTTTCTGGTTTATCCTACAACGAGATTGATAAAATATTAGACAATGCTGTTTTCGGCATGTATAAATTGCTGTATGTATCTCCGGAGCGGTTGAAGACAGAGCTATTCATCGAGCGATTCAAGCAGATGAAAGTCAATTTGATTGCCGTTGACGAAGCGCATTGCATTTCTCAGTGGGGTTATGATTTTCGTCCGCCATATTTAGAAATTGCAGAAATCAGACAATATCATCCAGATATTCCCGTACTGGCACTCACGGCAACTGCCACACAAAAAGTGCAGGATGATATCATCGAAAAATTGCATTTCCGAGACAGCAATATTTTCCGGAAATCGTTTGTCAGAGATAACCTGAGTTTTGTAGTGCGCCATGAATTGGCTAAACTGCCCAAACTGGTGGAAGTTATCAAAAAACTAAAAGGCTCGGGTATTGTTTATGTGCGCAACAGAAAACAAACGAAAGAAATAGCGGAGTACCTCAAAAAAAATAAACTGAATGCCGATTTTTATCATGCAGGATTAAGCACGGATGAACGCAATGCCAAGCAAGACAACTGGATAAAAAATAAAACGCAGGTAATTGTGTGTACCAATGCCTTTGGCATGGGCATAGATAAAGCAGATGTACGCTTCGTCATTCACTTTGATATTCCGGAAACGTTAGAAGCCTACTATCAGGAGGCAGGGCGGGCAGGACGCGATGGCAAAAAATCTTATGCCATGTTGCTGTATGAGCAAAAAGACATCGATAATTTACTCCAAAAATTAGAACAAAAATATCCGGATGAACAAACCATAAAAATGGTGTATAATGCTGTTTGTAATCATTTGGAAGTTGCAATAGAAAATGGTGCTATGCACACTTATTTTTTCGATTTACTTTATTTCTGTAAGCTGTTTAAACTCAATGCGGCGCTTGTATATAATGCGCTTAAAATCTTAGAGCAGCAAAATTACATGCAGTTGTCAGAAGGTGTAGAATTAGCATCCAGAATAATTTTCAGGGTAGATAAAAGTGAAGTCTATCGTTTTGAAGTGGCGCATTCAGTTTATTCTCCATTGATAAAATCATTGCTGCGCACCTACGGCGGTATATTAGATCATTATTCTAAAATTTCTGAAGAACAATTGGCCAGATTAATCGGTCAGCCGAAAGAAGTAGTTGTAAAACAACTGCTTTATTTACACAAACAAAAGTTGCTGACGTATATCCCGTCGAGTGATAAACCTACGATTACATTACTTACTGAACGATTGCACGAAAATAATTTACTGATTGATTCGCGGTTTATTCAATTACGCAAAGAAGTGCAGGAGGCACAATTAAAAGCAATGCTAAACTACACCGAACAAGATAAAGTTTGTCGGCAAGTGGTAGTGTGTGTCTATTTCGATGAAAAAGACGTGCCACCATGTGGCAAATGTGATGTATGTTTAGAGCAAAAAAACAAATTGGATGCCGATAAAAACTTTGAAAGCATTAAAGTAGATGTTTTAGGTAAGACTAAAAATAATTTTATACCTATAGAAAAAATAATTCCTGAAAATGCTTTCTACAAAAAAGAGCAATACAAGAAAGTAATCCGTTTTATGCTGGATGAGCGCATGTTGATGATGAATGAACAAAATGAAATAAAAGCGGTTTGAAAAATAGAATCATACTCACGGTAACAAATGATTTGGTTTTCGACCAACGCATGCAACGCATTTGCGAATCATTGCAAAAAGAATATTCCGTAGAATTGATTGGAAGACTATTAGATGCTTCTCCTGCTGTAGATACAAAACCTTATTTACAAACAAGATTGAAATGTTTTTTCAATAAAGGATTTTTGTTTTATGCTGAATTTAATCTCCGCTTGCTCTTTTATTTGCTAAGGTTTCCTTTTGATATTATTTGCGGATGTGATTTAGATACACTTCCTGCTTCAGTATTAGCCGGAAAAATAAAACGCAAGAAAATTGCGTATGATGCACATGAGTATTTTCCGGAAAGCCCGGAGCTGGTTCATCGAAAAGCAGTAAAAAAAATATGGCAACTTATAGAAAAAGTCTTCGTTCCACATACAGATTTACAATATACCGTGTGTGATTCAATAGCACAATTGTTTATCGTGAAATATAAAAAACAATTTGAGGTTATTCGCAATTTACCTTATTATACTTTTCAGGAAAATACGAACGCCGTCAAATCCAGGATTATCTTATATCAGGGTGCCGTGAATGTAGGCAGAGGAATAAAAGAAATGATAGCTGCCATGAAATTGCTACCCTATTTTAAATTTTATGTCGCAGGCGACGGTGATATTTTGGAGGATATGAAAAAATATGTTAGGGAACTGCAATTACAAGATAAAATTAAATTCACCGGCAAACTCAAACCGAACCAACTTAAGCAATTAACTAATGAAGCTTTTATAGGTGTCAATATTTTAGAAAATAGGGGCTTGAGTTATTATTACTCACTGGGCAATAAAACATTTGATTATATCCAGTCGGACATACCGCAGGTATTAATCTCATTTCCTGAATACAAAAAAATCAATGATGAATATGCTATTGGAGTTTTAGTAAATGACATGGATGCAACTACTTTGTCAACGGCTATTTTATCCTTAAAAGAAAACCAAGATTTCTACAAACAAATTCAGTCAAATTGTGTTCGTGCTGCAAAAGATTTGTGTTGGGAAAATGAAGAAATAAAATTACTAAACTTGTATACATCCATATCTTGAATTCTGCCAGACATCTGCATATCGTTTGTTTTGATATTCCATTTCCTGCTGATTACGGCGGGGCTATCGAAGAGTGGTATAAGATTAAAACTTTAGCACAATTAGGCATCAAAATTCATCTGCATTGTTTTGAATATAATGGACGAAAGCCTGATAAAGAAATAGATTCTGTTTGCGAAAAGGTATATTACTATAAAAGAGAAAGAAAACTAACGGATGCCTTATCTAAAATCCCGTTTATAGTTAAAAGCAGAATGCAGGATGAGTTACTGCAAAATTTATGTAAAGACAATTATCCCATTTTATTTGATGCCACACATACTACTGGTTTTATAAATCATCCTGCATTACAAGAAAGAAAAAAAGCAGTGCGCTTACACAATATCGAATGGATTTACTATCGGGTATTATTGGCTGATGCCGTTTCTCTCAAAGAAAAAATTTATTATTTCTCAGAGTACAAAAAACTAAAAAAGTACGATTCGGTTTTAGCTAATGCCGACTTTTTATCTTGTTTATCTCAAACTGATTTGGAATATTATCAAACGATGTTTCCTGAAAAATCAATCTCCTTTGAGGCTGTTTTTCATGAAAATACTACTGTTACTGCAATTCCCGGCAGAGGCGATTATATCCTTTATCACGGCAATCTGTCACTCACCGATAATTATGCGTATGTCATTGAACTGATAGAGCATCAATTAAAACCCAGCGAACACCAAATAATTATAGCCGGAAAAAATCCTGATGAAGCATTGCGCAATTGCATAGCCAAGTATGCACATATTACCTTAGTTGCCAACCCGAATCAAGATGAGCTGGCTCTGCTGGTAAAAAATGCACAGGCATGTCTGGCATTTGCCCGCAATCCAAGCGGTGTAAAATTAAAGCTGATCAATTCATTGTTTCAGGCGCGTTTTGTAATTGCCAATGAGGCGGCATTAACCGGTAGCAATCTATCAGATTTAGTAATCTCTTGCGAAACAGAAGATCTCAACTCAGTAATCAACCAACTTATGCAGCAAGAGTTTACAACAGAAATTATAGAAAAAAGAAAAAACAAATTACTTTCGTTGTACAATAATCAGTCGAACGCAGAAGCATTAATAAAAACTATTTATCATGGATAAGAAAAAAGTTGCCCTCATTTTTATAATTATTTTCAGCTCTATTACGTTGCGACAAATATTATTCAATACTCCAAAGATGCCCTTAGATAAAACCACCCTAACTTTTGAAAATGGAACAATTTTCGAAAAGTCAGCATTGCAAAATAAAGTCAGTATCATCTCATTCTATCAAACGTGGTGCGGTGATTGCAGGGCAGAACAAAAGGACTTGTTGCAACTGCATCAACAATATGGAGACAAGTTGCAAATCCTTTTTGTCAGTGATGAAGAATGGGCTAAAGTTGATGAGATGAAAAACCACTTACAAACGACAGATCTCACCTTTTTAAAATCAGATAAAAGTTTGAAATCTATTGGCATTCGTCGTTTTCCGACTACCTATTTAGTGGATAAAAATGGAAAAGTGCGGTTGAACAAAGTAGAAGCAAAAGACTGGAATACACCTGAAATGAAAAAAATTATAGAATCCTTGATAGCCAAATAACCCGGCAAAACATGAAAAAAGCAATTTTACTGGTAGGCTTAGGCGGATTTGCAGGCAGTATTTGCCGCTATCTAATTTCTGTTTATATTTCAAAATACATTCCATCCTCCTTTCCTTACGGTACATTTATTGCTAATATTTTAGGTTGTTTTATTATTGGTCTGATTTTCGGATTGGGGATAAAACAAAGTACTCTCTCACCGGAATGGCGCATCTTTTTAGCCACCGGGTTTTGTGGTGGGTTCACTACATTTTCAACCTTTGCTTATGAAAATGTGAAACTCTTGCAGGATGGCTATTTCAGCACTTTCTTAATATACAGTTTCGCAACCTTCCTGTCCGGGATCTTAGCCGTCTATGTCGGAATGATGCTAAACAGATAGATTGAATCATATAACCCACTGTTCATTTTAAACCACATAGAAACATAGCATTTTTAATCATAAATTGTAGCGTATTGCAAATCTGTTTAGACAGTCAAGCAAAAATAGAGTATTGCCTTTGGCGATTCCTATATTTTTCTATTCTTACCCTAATTTTATGTATAGTAAGAGTTATTAATCCTAAAAAATCTAAGCCTCTATGTGGTAAAAATTACAAATCAAACCACAAAAGAGATTAACGTATTAATTATAAGATTTTATCAACTTGGGTTTAGCTATTCCATAATACAGCATCTCTCTTTGTTTTTTATTACTTTTGCCACATTCTATATGCGTGGGTATCTTTTCATAATATGCTTGATTGGGTTTGTTTTTATCTCGTTTTCACAAACGAAAACGACAAAGAAGCAAGTTGCCTACTTTCGCTCTATTGAATATTTTAACACAGAAGACAGCTCCAAAGATTATGCTGTAGTTTACCGGCCAAACCAAGCACCGAAAGCCTTGTTGATTTTGCTGCCCGGCTTTGGCGAATCTCCGCAACTGGCAGAACGCGAAACTAATATTCCGGAATATGCTGCGACTGCCGGCATCCTTACATTGATTATTTCCAATACAGATGGCAATACTTCATTTTATATCGACCAAAAAGCACAACAATACTTAGATGAAATGATTCCGGAGTGGCTTATTAAATACAATATAACTTCGGGCAAATATTATTTAGGCGGTTTTTCTTTGGGTGGCAGTGGTGTAGTAAAATATGTACAGCATTGCCAGATATATGATATACCGCAAAAACCGACTGCTGTTTTTGCAATAGATCCTCCATTGGATTTTTACCGCATGTATAAAGTTTATGACAAATGGCTTAATGACACGAACATCTCTTATCTTTCCAAAAAACAGTATCTGGTTTTTATGGATAAGATGAAGGTTTATTTCAAAGGCAGTGTGTCGGATGCGTATGACAATTATATGCGATTGTCGCCCTATAGTTATGAAGACAAAGACAATATCGGAGCGCGTTTGTTTGGCAACACACCAATACAAATTTACAGTGAACCGGACTTCAACTGGACACTCAACGAAAAGCACTGGGATATTTATGACTTAAATATTATAGACTGCGAAAGTTTCATCAATCATCTGCAAAAAAATGGGAATAAAAATGCAAGTTTAGTGATTACGCAAAATAAAGGAAAACGAAAACTACTCAACATCCGTCATCCACACTCGTGGAGTATAGCAGATGGTAAAGATGTTGTAAATTGGCTGATGAAATATTGAGCAGATTGTGATTAATTGTAAGCTATATGATACAAGAGTCAAGAAAAGAGTAATGAGTATTGGGTAGTAAGAAATCAGAAATCAGAACCAACCAATCACCAATCTCCAATGACTAATCACCAATCTCTAATATCCAATGACCAACCACCAATCTCCAAAAAATGAAAACAAAAACACTTAAAAAAGACAAAGTAAATGTGATAACTCTCGG
>DAOQII010000004.1:6603-23480 GCA_035339455.1 Chitinophagales bacterium | reverse complement strand
CACTAATTACGTGCAATCATTTTTAGGAAATCTTGGCGGATCTATACAAAATAATGCAGTCGGCAAATTAATGACATTAGCCTATGCGCCAACCGGAATGGGAACAAACGGCACCAATATTTTAAAATCCATGTATGATGGAAATATATCCATTTCAGACGGTCCTTTGATAGTACAAGGCTTCAGCACAGATGGGAATAATACGGTAAATGAGAAATTCATGGGTGATGATTTTATTGTACAAACTACGGATACCAATAAATTATTTCTCAATCTGCAATATGTAAGCTCTGCAGAATATGGCACAATCACTAGTATAGATTTAATTTTGGGAACTTCTTCGGGAGAAACCACAGTAAGTTATCCTGTTACGGGAACATCGGCATCACTTTCCCTATCAAAAATTATTAGTCTGTTTGGTGCTGCAAACGTTCCTATGGATCAATATTTTTATATTCGCGAAGCACTGAGTACAACAAAAAACTACGGTGCAGGATCGCCATATATTTTAACCAATGAAACTTTTCATGCATTAACAAATCCGGTTTGGATAAAAATAAAACCGGTATCCGGTCTTCCTGTTGAACTTCTCACCTTCGATTTGGCAGAAGAAAACAATATGGTGAGACTAAACTGGAAAACAGCAAGTGAAATCAACAATAAAGGATTTGAAATACAGCGCAGCACAGACAATATTCATTGGGAAAATATAGGCTGGGCAGATGGTCATGCGACAAGCACGATAGAACACTCTTACACTTTCTTAGATGAACAACCCTTTTTAGGTGAAAATTATTACCGTTTAAAACAAGTAGACTTTGATTCCACTTTTGAATATTCAAAGATTCTGTTTATCTATTTTAAAAGCAGCAAGGAATTGGTATTATATCCCAATCCTGCCACTCATATTTTGTACATACATGCCCAGCAAGAATTTAAGACTGTCAATATCTATAATTCAACGGGTGCTAAAGTAGCCCAACGTCCTGTAAACAACAGAATGGTTAATTTGGCTGACTTGGCTTCCGGAATTTATTTTATCGGTTTTGATGACGAAAAAGACGGACATCGGGTTAAAATATTCAAAAACTAAAGTCCTGTTTGAGTAAAAAATGAGATTACCCAAACATTAATTCCTGTGTTTTTGATATAAATTATTGATTTTCATAAATTTACAAAAAACAAAAAGCTGAAATTTCCATTCTGAATTGTTTCCATTTTTGTGGATAAGATGTTATCTTTGCAATCCGAATTTTTTAATCCTAATTGACGGATATGGGTGATGTATTGAACGAAATAAGAATTCCTCATGCCGGATTAAGAAAAGAAATCCACGAATTTACTTTCGGGATTAATGAAAAGTTCTTTACAGATTTTGAAAAATCGCAAATTCAAAAATGCAATATCGATGTTCATATCAACATGGATAAAAGACAAGAACCTATCTTACTGGAAGTTGACCTAGAGGGAGAGGTTTGGAGCGAGTGTGACAGATGTACGGCAGAAATTCCGTTAGCCGTTCATACTTCTTTTGTTATTTATGTGAAATATGCATTGACCGAAGAAATGAAAAAAGCAGAAGATATAGATATTTTATACATCGGCAAAGATGATCAGGATATCGATATTACTGCTTTGGTGTATGACTATTTGCATCTGACATTGCCGATTCACAGAATTTGCGACAAGCCCGGCAAGACAGAATATTGTGACAAAGAAATCGTGAGCTTACTGGAAAAGAAACAACATGAAAATGATACGCCTTCGGATGATCCGAGATGGGCGGAATTGAATAAATTAAAAGATAAATTAAACTAAAACGTCATGGCACATCCCAAGCGAAGACATTCTTCTACACGCAGAGACAAAAGAAGAACACATTACAAAATGGAAGCTCCTAACGTGTCAACCTGTAAAAAAACAGGTGAAAACCACTTGAGCCACCGTGCTTATATACACGGTAATGATTTGTATTATAACGGCAAAGTACTGATTGAAGGATACGTAAAATAAAAGGCAAAGTTGAGATAATAGGACGATTTCCTTTTCTTAATGAACCCGCTAAAAATAATCAGTTTATGGCTTCAACATCAGATATACGCAACGGCATGTGTATTAATTTCAACTCGGATATTTATCAGGTTGTCGAATTTTTACATGTGAAACCCGGCAAAGGTGCGGCATTCGTACGCACGAAACTCAAAAGTGTGACTTCGGGCAGAGTATTGGAAAACACCTTTCCTTCAGGAGCGAAACTGGATGAAGTGCGTGTAGAACATCGCGAATACCAATTTTTATATAAAGAAGGCGACCAGTACATGTTTATGAATAATGAAACATACGAACAAGTTGCCATTCCGGAAGCAATTATCAATGCCCCTGAATTTCTGGAAGAAGGCATGATTGTGAAAATTGCGGTAAGAGCAGAAGATGAATTACCTTTAACTTGTACCTTGCCGGCCACTGTAGTTGTTGAAGTAATTTATGCAGAGCCGGGAATTAAAGGCGACACGGCCACTAATACACTTCGCCCATGCACGGTTTCTACCGGAGCAAAAGTGATGATTCCTTTATTTGTGAACATAGGAGATAAAATAAAAGTGAACACAGATACCGGCGATTATATGGAGCGTGTAAAATAATCCGACAAACACCAATCATTATATGAAAGTCCCGCAGTTATTGCGGGATTTTTTATTCAGTAACTTTGATAACAACTCCTTCCTGTAATCGATACAGCTCTCCATTCACGGGGCAAGTTGCCTTTTGTCCAAAACCAAATATTAGCTTGCCACCTGCTTCACTCATCCACCCGGTTTGTTTTGCCGGGTTGCCGACCATTAGCGCATAAGCCGGTACATCTTTAGTGAGCACACTTCCGGCACCCACAAAGGCATATTCGCCAATAGTGATACCACATACCACCGTTACATTGGCACCTATGGTCGCCCCTTTTTTTACTAAAGTGTATTTATATTCTTCTTTGCGTTCAATAAAACTGCGCGGATTGATGACATTGGTAAACACCACACTGGGTCCTATAAATACATCATCTTCCAAATCCACTCCTTCATAAACGGAAACATTGTTTTGAATCTTCACTCTGTTGCCGATAATAACCTTATTGGCTATAAAAACATTTTGTCCTAATACACAACCCTCCCCGATTTGTGCCTGCATGATATGACAGAAATGCCAGATTTTAGTATCCTTCCCGATACTTGCACCATCATCTATATACGCACTTTCGTGTTTAAAATAAGACATATCAGCTTTTGTTTTTATAGAATTCAACGATTGTTTCACAAATATAACTGATTTCTGATTCGCTTAAATAAAGATGAATAGGAATGGACAAAACCGTTTGGCATAAGTTCTCGCAAACCGGTAAAAAAACATCCTTCAAATAAGCCTTTTGTTTATAGGCAGGCAAAGGATAATAAACGGTGCTTTCAATATGATGGTCGGCCAGATAATTCTGTAATTCATCTCTGTATCTTGCATCAACGATTAAAGTGTACTGATGAAAAGTATGTATGCTTTCTTGAATAGGTATAGTTAGAAAAGGTATATTTTTAAAGCATTCATCGTAAATATACGATATATTTTTTTTCTTTTGGATAAGTTGATCAATACCGGGAAGTTTTACATTCAATATCCCTGCTTGCAGGGCATCCAATCTCGAATTTATCCCAATAATATCGTGATAATATTTTTTTGACTGACCATGATTGGCCATCATTCTTATCGTATTTGCCTTAGCTTCATCATTTGTATATATGGCACCGCCATCGCCATAACAACCTAAATTTTTTGTAGGAAAAAAAGATGTCGTACAAATAGAATTTCTGTTTAATTTCTTTTCTGCTCCTAAAGACTGCGCATTATCTTCAATCAGAGTAATTTGCTTTTGGTCACAGAATTTTGCAATTTCATCTATATCCGAAATAAGTTGTCCGAATAAATGGACAACCACAATCGCTTTCACCTCTTCCGTATAGACATCTGCAATTGTGCTTAAGCATATATTAAATGTACGCACATCAACATCGGCATATACAGGCTCAAATCCCAATAATTTAATCACCTCTATTGGTGCGATATACGTAAAAGCCGGGACAATTATTTTACTACCCCTTGGCAGATTTAATGACATTAGCGCAAGTTGTAAAGCATCGGTCCCGTTGCCACAAGATATGACCCGTTTTACACCCAGATATTCCGAAAGAGCTCGTTCAAATGCACTTACTTCCTGACCACCTATAAATGTACCCGAAGTTAAAAGTTCTGTCAACTTCGTATTCACATCTTGTGCAACTTGCAAATAATCTGTAGATAAATCTGCTTGTCTTATTTTTTTCATATTTTGAATAAGCAATAGTACTAAAAAAATACTATTTTCGGTACTGACAAATAATTACTTAAGTTTAAACAAACTAAATGAATTACAAGAGAATTTATGAATATAGATTTAAAGATGTTGATAAAGAAAGGAAATTACTCGTATGGAAAGAAATTGCTGAATTTCTGTACACTAAACATTTAAACGCTCCCGAAAAAATCATCGACCCTGCCGGTGGTTTATGTGAATTTATCAATGCTGTTCCTTCTTCAGAAAAATGGACTGTAGATTTAGATGAAGGCGTAAAACTACATGCAGACAAGAATGTTAAAACTATAATTGGTAATAACTTGAATGTCGAATTGCCTGATAATTATTTTGACGGAATTTTCATATCTAATTTTTTAGAACATTTAGCAAATCAATCTGAAGTCGCTGCATTTTTGCAACGAATGTATAACATACTGAAAAAAGGCGGAAGGATTGTAATCATGGGACCCAATTTCAGGCACACCTATAAAGATTATTTTAATTTTGCAGATCATACTGTAATATTGACAGAATTAGGTGTAGCTGAACATCTTTATGGTGCCGGATTTGAAATAGTAAAAGTATATCCCAAATTCCTTCCTCTTTCATTTAGAGGCAATCGATTACTTCCTCTAAATAGTTTTATTGCTAAAATGTATTTTAAATTTCCGGTATTCTGGAAAATACTAGGACAGCAATTTTTGATTATTGCTGAGAAATCATGAGTAGAGAATTAAACAAAAAACACAAAGTATTATTTCTTTCGCCTTATCCTTTTGGCAAAGCTGCCAGTCAGCGGTTAAAATATGAGCAGTATTTCGATTATTTTGATGAGCATGGGTTTCATCCGGTTACCAGTTCTTTTGTAGATGATAGTTTTTGGGAAGTTATTTATAAACCCGGCTTTATTTTCCAAAAAATCACCGGGACAATTCGCGGATATGTTCGTCGCTTTCTTGATTTATTGCGTTTGCGAAAATATGACATCGTTTACGTGCATCTTTGGGTAACGCCATTAGGACCACCCATGTTCGAGTGGCTCGTGCGTAAGCTGTCTAAGAAAATCGTTTATGACATTGATGACATGATATATAAATCGGAAGGTTCTGCTATGAATCAACTAATTTATATGCTAAAGGGGAAAGACAAATCTATTGCCATGATGAAATATGCCGATCATGTTATTACCTGTACCCCTGATTTGAATGATTTCGCTTTACAATATTGCGCACATTGCACGGATATTTCTTCTACCTTGGACACATTGCGCATGTTTCCGGTGAATACTTACACGAATGATAAGCCTGTAGTGATTGGTTGGACAGGCACACATTCTACTGTTCCCTATTTATATTTATTGACAGAAGTATTTCAGCAATTAGCAAAAGAGCGAGCATTCAAATTGCGAGTTATCGGCAATTTTAACTTTCATATGGAAGGCGTCGATTATGAATATTTAGATTGGAATAAAGAAGATGAAGCCAAACAACTGCAAGGTATGGACATCGGTGTATACCCGCTTCCAACAGACGCGTGGGTTATGGGCAAAAGCGGTTTGAAAGCATTAACTTACATGACATTTGCATTGCCCGTAGTGGCTACTAATGTTGGTGCCGCCATTAACAGGGTAATGACAGATAATGTGGATGGATATTTAGTAAAAACCAATGAAGAATGGCTGGAAAAACTGCGCTACTTGATTGATTATCCCGAAGAACGAAGACGGCTGGGGGAACATGCACGTCAAACCGTTTTGGATAAATTTTCGATAGAAGCAAACAAACCCGTATATTTGGGTGTTCTAAAAAGTTTGGTCTGAATGAAAAAGAAAATTTATATAGCAGGATGCGGTGGCATGTTGGGCGAAGCATTTTATAAAATCTTCAAAGATGATTATGAGCTGAAATGCACGGATAAAGATGTAAATGATACTTGGTTGTCATTTTTAGATTTCCGCGATTTTGAAGCGTATAAAAAAGATGTCTTTGACTTTAAACCGGATTATTTATTTCATCTGGGGGCACATACTTCTCTTGAGTATTGTGATACCAATATTGAAGATGCTTATCTGACTAACACTACTTCGGTAGAAAATGCAGTGCATATTTCCAACACACTCAATATTCCGATGCTTTATATTTCTACTGCCGGAATTTTTGACGGAAGTAAAGATACATTTGACGATTGGGATATTCCCAATCCGCTGGGACACTATGCACGCAGTAAATGGGCGGGCGAGGTATTTGTACAACAAAATAAAACGCAACATCTGATTTGCCGGGCCGGATGGATGATGGGCGCAGGACCAAAAAAAGACAAGAAATTTATACAAAAGCTGATGCAACAATTGAAAGACGGCAAGAAAGAATTATTTATTGTAAATGATAAATTAGGTACACCTACTTTGACGTATGATTTTGCCAGAAATGTAAAAGTTTTGCTTCAAAATGAAGTATGGGGTTTGTATAATATGGTTTGTGGCGGCACAACAGGACGTTTAGAAGTGGCCACCGAATTAGTGCGTTTATTGGATAAAGAAAATGAAATAAAAATTACTGCCGTTGATTCTGACTTTTGGGCAAAAGAATATTTTTCTCAACGTCCGCCGAGCGAGCGATTAATCAACATGAAACTCAATCTTCGCCAGCTCAACGTGATGCGTGACTGGAAAGTTTGTTTAAAAGAATATGTCGACGAATATTATCAGGATTATTTGGATTAGGTGCTTATTTTAATACCTGCACTTCACCCATGTAAACATGCTCTTCATTATTTTTTACGACTGATAGTTTAATGATATAAGTTCCGCTCTGATGTAGCTCATCTATCCTTATATTTCCCACATTTGAATTCACTTCTTTTGCCAGTTGTAATTTCCCGTCTAAAGAATATATTTCAAGTTGCCACTTGTTTATAGTTTCATCTTTTGGCAAAGGCAAATTAAAATAAGATGTTGCAGGATTGGGGTATATATTCAGCTTTTCTGCATGCAGATTCGTTCGTACTCCTGATACCAAATTGCATCCTAAATGTCGGTATAAAAATTGTGCAATATGCCTTTCGGTACTGTCTAATCTATCGGGGGAAATAAGATGTAAAGTAATGATACTTCCCAAATCTAAATTCATAAAGGGCACATGACCATAGCCAATCCAGTCTTCAAACTCAGTGCGGATACCTCGACGCTGCGCTACGGGATAGAGTGCTTTACCCCCGAATAATTTTGGCAACATGGGTACGCCCAAAGGATAGTCATAATTATACGGCACAATATTATCCAAAGAGCCGTGAATCAGCAATAAATCAATATTGTTATTGACCAACCATCCCGTATCCAACAATGCTCCTGATACAGAAATCGCAGCTTTGGGTTTAACCAAATCAAATCGGTGACGCAAAATAGAATCTGATTCCGGGCCGGTAGCTTCAATTATCCATTGCTGCATTTGTGTGGGCAACATTTGCAGACTGTCCAGATAGCTGATAAATAATGTAGATACCGCTCCTGCCGATACTCCGCCGATAAATGCTCTCGACGTATCAATCCGGTAGGGATTGCCATTGGTATAAGTGCGCATCAAATGATCCACGGCATCTCTCGTATCGATTAACGCACGAGCCACCGCCTTCGTCATATTTTCTGCTGATAGTATAGAAAGAAAGTTTGACTCTTGCCTGTAATCTATAGAAACAGTAACATATCCTCTTTTGGCAAAATAATCACACATCAATACTATATCCGGGCTATTTTGATCTAATAATTTCAAATATGCTCCGCCGTGTATTAACAACATGACAGGACGTTCGGACAAGGTATCGCCATAAGGCTCATACACATCATACCGGAGATAAATAGGTGCGCCATTACTCTGTATTTTGCGGGCATATACTATGTTCTTGTGAACTTGAACACGAGAAAAAACCTGACGAATATATCTGCCATTCGTACAATCTTCTGCTTGCAGAAATTGCACAATTTGCATTAATAATAATAGTGTAATTATTTTTCTCATAAGCAACTCTACCTAAATCTAAGTAATTACTTTTATTAATTCAGCCTTTCAAAATACTTATGGGCTGTTCTTATCTTTTGTTTATTTTTGAAAATGGAATTTAAAATCCATTCTAAATTTAATCCGGCAGGCGACCAGCCCGAAGCTATCCGCTTGTTGAGTCTGGGCATAGATAAGGGCGAAACCAGTCAAGTATTATTGGGTGTTACTGGATCCGGAAAAACATTTACCATCGCCAACGTGGTCGAAAAAATGCAACGTCCTACCTTGGTTTTATCGCATAATAAAACATTGGTGGCTCAGTTATATTCAGAATTCAAAGAATTTTTTCCGGATAACAAGATAGAATTTTTTACTTCTTATTACGATTATTATCAACCCGAAGCCTATATCCCAACAACAAATACGTATATAGAAAAAGACTTGTCTATCAATGCGGAGATTGAAAAATTGCGCTTAAGCACAACGTCTTCTTTAATGAGTGGCAGGCGCGATGTTTTGGTGGTGGCTTCTGTTTCTTGTATTTATGGCTTGGGAAATCCGGCGGAATTTAAGAACCAAATCATCCGGATTTCCAAGGGACAAACCATTAGCAGGAATACTTTCTTGTTTCAATTGGTTTCTATTCTTTACGCCCGTACTTCGGCAGATTTTCAGCGTGGAAATTTCAGAGTTATAGGAGATACGGTTGAAGTTTTTTTAGCGTATGCCGATTATGCCTACCGAATCACCTTCTGGGGGGATGATGTGGAAGAGTTGGAATCATTTAATCCTGCAACCGGTAAAGTTATCGAGCAAATGAAAGACATTGCCATTTTTCCTGCCAATATTTATATCGCTCCACAAAACATGTTGCCTCAAATTATCCATGAGATACAGGATGAATTATTTGACCAGATAAAATTCTACAATGAAATGGGAAAATACGAGGAGGCGAAACGACTGGATGAACGGGTGAATTTTGACCTGGAAATGATACGAGAGTTGGGCTATTGCAGTGGCATTGAAAATTATTCCCGATTTTTTGACCGCCGCCATCCCGGCGACAGACCCTTTTGTCTGCTTGATTATTTTCCGGATGATTTCTTATGCGTGATAGATGAAAGTCATGTAACCGTACCGCAAGTGGGTGGCATGTATGGTGGCGACCGCAGCCGCAAGCAAAATTTAGTAGAATATGGCTTCCGCCTGCCATCTGCTTTAGATAACCGACCTTTGAATTTTTCAGA
The DNA here is from genome assembly GCA_035339455.1 of Chitinophagales bacterium. GTDB lineage: Bacteria > Bacteroidota > Bacteroidia > Chitinophagales > JADIYW01 > JADJSS01. Next base: position 13,866 of record DAOQII010000004.1, on the reverse strand, counting down.
ATTTGAATCACTGTTGAATCAGACAATTTATGTATCAGCAACACCCGGCGATTATGAGCTGATGAAAACAGAAGGTGAATTTGTAGAGCAAGTAGTTCGCCCTACGGGCTTATTAGATCCTCCTATTGATGTTCGCCCAAGTGTAAACCAAATTGATGATTTACTGAATGAAATTCAGGAACGCATAAAAGTAAATGAACGTGTTTTGGTAACGACACTTACCAAGCGCATGAGTGAAGAGCTGACCAAATATCTTACCCGGCTCAACATCAAATGTAAGTATCTGCACAGTGATATTGATACGATGGAGCGTGTGGAAATTATACAAGGATTGCGACTGGGAGAGTTTGATGTATTAATTGGGGTGAACTTGTTGCGGGAGGGATTGGATATTCCTGAAGTAAGTTTAGTAGCCATACTGGATGCAGATAAAGAAGGATTTCTACGCAATGTACGTTCACTCACACAAACAGCAGGACGGGCTGCACGCAATGCCAACGGTAAGGTAATTATGTATGCCGACCGCATTACCGGGAGCATGAAAAAAACGATAGACGAGACCGATAGGCGCAGAGAAAAGCAAATTGCTTATAATATTGAACACCATATTACCCCGAAAACCATTTACAAAAGCAAAGAAGAAATAGCCAACAAAAGTACGATACTCGATATACGAAGAAACGTACAAGATAAAGAAGAAGAAGTTATTGAAACAATGGTGGCAGCTGAACCTATGGGAGAATACGGCACTGCTGAAGCCTTAGACAAACAAATAGAAAAAGTAAAAAAAGCCATGCAGAAAGCATCCAAGCAGATGGATTTTATGGAGGCCGCCCGCCTGCGCGATGAACTATTCAGATTGCAGGGTTTGTTGTAATACGATGTTGAGTATTTACTTTTTATTTGTACTTTCTTTTTAAATTATCCTATTTTTACACATACTATCATGGAAAAAATCAAACATATCAAATGCACACTTTCTCTTATTCAATTTAAAGAAAGAAGAATATTATTGTTTATTCACCTGGTTTGGAAATTACGGGGTATGGATTGACAGAGTCAGAAGCAAAAAGGTCTTTTGAAATAACATTGCAGGAGTTCTTGAGATATACTATTAAAAAAAATACATTACGTAATGAGCTGGAAAGACTTGGATGGACTTATAAAGGGAAGAAATTATTACAACCCGATTTTTCCGACTTATTACTGAAAAATAAAGATTTGCATCACATCATTGATAAGAAAGAATTTAAGAAGTTTGATGAAGCCTTGCAAATACCAGCGTAATTTCACCTTACTTATTTTCAATTTTCAGTTTCAAAGTTCTATTTAGTTCTTCAAGTAGAATTATTTTATCTTCGAGTAACTTAATTTTGTCTTCATATAGCAATTTTATTTCATCGGCATAAGTGTATCTGCCAATTTGTTGTTGTATCTTACTATTGAAATTATTAAACGCAACCTTTTCATCAAATCCTATAATATCTTCTATACGTACATTTAGGGTTTCTGATATTTTTAATAATTTATCGTAATTTACACTCACCTCATTTCTTTCAATTTTACCATATCCAGCAATGGACATGTCTAATTCGTAAGCCATATTCTCTTGACTTAGACCCTTTAGCTCTCTTAATTTTCTAATTTTTGTACCAATTTCCATATCATAAAAATACAAAATTAAGTAAATATTTACTATAAGTACAATTTTCTTAATCAGAAGTTACAATTTACTACCCATAGAAACAAATTAGAATATTAAGAAAGTATACTTTTGCTACAAATAATTAAATTAAATTTTATGATATCAAAATTCTTACTTCCAATTTTAATCACTATTGTTTTGTTAAGTTCTTGTGCAAAAAATAAACTTTGTGATTGTACTTATGTTACAACAGGCATGCCTGCTGGAGTTTATCCATTAGAAGGAACTCAATTTCTTACACATAAAATGGTCAATAAAAAACTATGTAGTTCCATTGAAGATGATTTGAATAAAAATGTGACTGATGCAGATCAGCGCGTCGGTTGTGAGTTACATTAACAATTAAATCAAAGACATGAGAATGCGTAATTACTTAGTATTACTAATTCTATTACTTTTCACAAAAGGAATAGATGCTCAATTGTTAATAGATGCAGGTTCTAATAACTCTGATATTATAGAAAGCTCAAGTTTTCATTTTAATGGACTAAATGGTTGGCCAACAGCTGACTATTCGGGAAATAGTATATATGCGAATCTTTATGAAGACGAATATTACTTAATTGGGGTAAAAGATGCACCTCTTGGAGGGACGGTAAGTAAGAATATATATGTAAACAATAATAGGAATTACACAATATCTACATTGATAAAAACAGTTTATGTAGCAGCAAATCAAACATTCTTTGCTGGATTGCTTTTAAGCGATGGAACAAATAGAATTACTTTTGATATAACATGGGGTGAATATTCGATCAGTCAGATATACAATGGAAAAGGATCTGATATACAGACTTGGAAGTTGTGTGAATTTATTGAAGGTGATGTTAGTAGACCAGAAAGGTTATACAATGTGCTTCAGATAGAAAAAAAGAATAACAATTTAAATTTCTATATAAATAGCCATTTTGTACAACAAATTAAGACTCCTTTTTGGTTTAAATTAAGTCAAGTTGGTTTTAATGTTTCCAACAATACAGAAGTCGCAGTAGATTATATAAATGTATTATACAGATAACATTAATTTTTGTTTTTATTCTTCAGCTTTCGTTCTTTCGTTTGGTGTCCACACCAAACGATAACTAAATTTAAATTAGGTGTATCACGATGCTCGTGGCACACTATATGCTAATTTTCTTTAAACACTTTTTCGTCTATGTCTTTAAAAATTGCTTCTGTTTCGTGCATGGTTTTGATGTTGTCGTAAATTAAAATCAAGCTGTTACCGCTTTGTTTAATCACGCATTTCTTCTTAGCGTTTTGTATATGTGTCATCACCAAATTAAAATACGGACTATCATAGTATGGCGACTTTTGATTTTCTAAGAAATAACAACGTAGTTTATTATTCTTCAAAATAATGCGCTCAAATCCAATCTTCTTGGCAACCCAACGTATTCGCAAACCATCAAACAATTCATTTACCTGCTTGGGTAAAGCACCAAAACGGTCGGTCAGCTTTTTTGCAAATACGTTTAATTTTTCTTCATTGGTTATCTCATCCAGCTCAGTATATAATCGCAGTCGTTCTTCTGTATTTTGCACATATTCCTGCGGTATCAGCATCTCCACATCGGTATCTATCGTGCATTCATATACAAATTGTTTTTGTTCTTCTATCTTTTCCTTAAATACTTCTTTGAAGTCGGTGTATTTTAATTCCTGTATGGCTTCATCCAATATTTTATGATACATTTCAAACCCGATATCTGCAATAAATCCGCTTTGTTCTGCGCCTAATAAATTGCCCGCACCCCGGATATCCATATCGCGCAATGATATTTGGAAACCGGATCCCAAATCCGAAAATTCTTCCAGTGTTTGCAAGCGTTTTTTGGCTTCGGGTGTCAACACACTTTTCGGCGGACTAATCAGATAACAAAATGCTTTTTTGTTGGAACGCCCCACTCTTCCTCTCAACTGATGCAAATCGCTCAAGCCGAACTGATGTGCATTATGAATGAGAATAGTATTGGCATTCGGAATATCCAAACCACTTTCAATGATATTGGTACTCAGCAAAACATCATACTCTCCATTGATAAATCCCAGCATTATTTCTTCCAACTTGTCGCCTTCCAGTTGCCCATGTGCGGTAGCCACAGAAATATCAGGCATCATTTTTTTGAGCAATATTTCTATTTCATGTATATCTTTCACTCGGTTGTGAACAAAATAAACTTGTCCTCCACGATACACTTCAAACTCTATCGCTTCTTTAATAAATTTTATATCGAAAGCATGCACCTCCGTACTTACCGGAATTCGGTTTGTAGGTGGTGTCATGATGTTTGATAAATCGCGTGCACCCATCAACGAAAATTTCAGGGTACGCGGTATCGGTGTTGCTGTTAGCGTAAGCGTATCAATATTTAATGCTAGCTGACGCAATTTTTCTTTTGCTGAAACACCGAATTTTTGCTCTTCATCTATGATTAATAAACCCAAGTCTTTAAACTCTAAATCTTTGCTTAAAATGGCATGCGTACCAATGACAATATCTACTTTTTTATCCTTGGCTTTTTGCAGCGTTTCCTTTTTTTCCTTAGCTGATTTAAACCTGTTTAGATAATCCACTGTTACACCAAACTCGTTCAGCCTGGATGAAAAAGTTTTGTAATGCTGCCATGCCAAGATGGTAGTCGGCACCAGTACTGCCACTTGCTTGCCATCCGTTACCGCTTTAAATGCCGCACGTATCGCTACTTCCGTTTTTCCAAAACCTACATCGCCGCATATCAACCTGTCCATTGGGTGCGGTTTTTCCATATCGGCTTTTACATCTAAAGTAGCCTTGTATTGGTCAGGCGTATCTTCATACATAAAACTGGCCTCCAGCTCATCTTGTAAATAGGTGTCTTTATTAAAAGCAAAGCCGGGCTGAACTTTGCGCATGGCATAGAGCTTTATCAGCTCAGCGGCAATATCTTTAACTTTCTTTTTAGTCTTGTTTTTAAGATTCGTCCAAACATCACTGCCTAATTTATTGATTTTGGGTGCATGCCCTTCTTTGCCCGTGTATTTTGCTATTTTGTGCAGTGAGTTGATGTTGACATACAACACATCTTCATCCTTATAAATCAAGCGCACCATTTCCTGTTCTTTGCCGTTGATGGTGAGTTTCTGCAAACCCGAAAATACGCCTACACCATGGTCGATATGTGTTACATAATCTCCGGGATTAAGGTCTTTAAGATGCCGTATTGATAAGGCTTTATTGCGGTTAAATCCGGATTTGGTTTTGTATTTATGATAACGCTCAAAAATTTGGTGGTCGGTATAAAGGGCAATTTTCAAATCTTTGTCGATAAATCCGGAGGTGAATGCCTGATAGATGGGATGAAAAGAAATTTGAGCTTGTTTATCCTGAAAGATATGATGAAAGCGTTCTAATTGTCTGGCATTTTCAGAACATAAAAACACCTGGTATTTTTCTTTTTGCAAAGCCTGAATATCCTGAATGAGCAGATCAAAATTTCTACCGAAGGAAGGCTGAGGGCGAATGTCAACTTGCAGCAGACTGCTTCCATTCTCATCCTTTAAAAGGAGGGGAATAAGGGGTGGTTGTGTTATAATTCTATAATGGGATAGCTGTAATACTAAGTCATTGCTGTTTAAAAACAGCTGGCTGAATTGTTTGTTTAAAAACGGATGTTCTTTGGTTTTGCTTTTAGCTAATTGCTCATATTCTTCCAAGGCTCTTTGCTCTTGCTTTTCGATGAGTTCTTTGAAGAGCGGCATGTCTTCCATCCAAAAGATGGTGTTTTCAGGCAAAAACTCGAACAAAGAAGATTGCAATTCCTGTACAAAATGATTCTGAATATTTGGGATGATAGTGAGTTCTGAAATTTTGCGTTCTGATAATTGCGACTCCGGATTAAAGGTACGCATACTTTCCACTTCATCATCAAACAACTCGATGCGGTAGGGCAGCTCATTGCCAAATGAAAACACGTCTATAATGCCCCCACGGATAGAAAACTCACCGGGCTCATAGACAAAATCGGTGCGTTCAAAACCGTATTCCAAGAGCACATCCAGCAAAAAATCGATATCCGCTTTTTCACCTGTTTTAAGATGAAGCGTATTTTTTTGCAGCGTTTCTTTGCGCACTAATAATTCCTGCAAGGCTTCGGGATAGGTAACTAACAACTCGCCACCTTTTTTGGCATTCAGCAAGGCATTCAGTGTTTGTGCCCGCAATAAAATATTATTGTTGCTTTGCTCTGCGAAGGTGAATGATTTTTTGTACGAAGAGGGAAGAAATAATATCTCTTTTTTATCCAAAAGATTTTGTAAATCATTTTGCAAGTATTGCGCGGAGTCGGCATCATTACAAACAAAAACCTGCGTAAATTCTGTAGTGAGAAAAAGCGAAGACGCGATAAAACTTCGTGCAGACCCCAATACGCCACCGAGCAATACTCGGGATTGCGGTTGTTCAAGTTGTTGTTTCAGCTTTTCTACACGCTCATCATCGCGGAATAAAAAAAGCAATTGATTAATATCCATTCTTTATTTAACGTATTACTTTTTCAAAACAAAACTTTCAAAAAAAGCGGTATTGTTTTTTTTGTTGATTGTCTTCATTTTTCCGGAAATACAAAGCTGATACAAGGTATTCCCGGATAACAAATAGCGTATTTTGTAGGCTTTTTTTTTAGTCTGGAAAACATATTCTTTGCTAAAAGTGGTGTTTGCCGTTTGCAGTGCGTTTTCTGAAACGGTGCTTATATTGTTTTCTTTGGTAAAAGCTGCAACTTCATTTGCCAGCCACATTTCCGGTTGTGTCATTTGTTTATCATAAGTACGAATAATTAACTGATAGCCCAACCCACTTTTATTGTCTTTAGCCAAATAGCTTTCTACTGTATAATCTTTGCCTGAATCATTCTTTATAAAGTAGCGTTTATATTCCGGTGATGCCGGAAAATAGATAATAAAATTCTGAGTTTCCGTTTTAATGTTGTCATTTACAATAACAGGAGTAGTATTGCTTAGTTGTGCTATTGGTTTTTCTACAGAAGAAATACTAAATCCCATAAAGAAATATTGAGCATCTTTATTTGAAAAATCAGCCAAATTTTGCTCGACACGCTGTACATATAATGCCTTGTTTAGCTCTCTGAATTGCATGACTATCTTTTGCTTGTTCGTCAAGAGTTCAATTTGGGTATAGGATTGTCCTGTACTGTCTTTTTGTGTTACTTCGCTTGGATATACACCATACTGAATAGCATATCGTTTTATTTCATCATTCAGAATAGATTTTGCCTCTTTTTTAGTCGAAAAAGCACGGGCATAAACCGCATAAAACTGATGATTTATTTTATCTGTTGAACTGTATTCTTTAAGCGTTACAACACCTTTATCCGAATAAATTTGTTTTTCCGTCAAAGTAATTGTATCTGGAAAAAGTTGTTGTATAGCATAAGGCTGGATGGCGATAGGTGTCCATTGAGTATAGTTTACCGATTGGGCAAAAATTTTTCCCAAACAAAACAACAACATCAAGAAGATGTTTTTCTTCAAAAACATTGGCGCAAAGATAATGGAAA
>DAOQII010000004.1:0-6503 GCA_035339455.1 Chitinophagales bacterium | reverse complement strand
GTAATTCTTTCCTCTAAAATGGATTTATGCCAGTCGGGTATTTCCGATTTATGGTTTGATATGCGAATCAGCTTCAGTAATTCTAAATCTTGCAATAAGTTTATTGCATCATCATTTAATAATTCAATAGTTAACGTCTGCATTTCACATCAAATTTACTAAAATCAAAAATATCCTACATGATTATTTTATTTTCTGTTTTTTATCCTGCAATCAGGAAAAACAGTAAGTGTTATAAATATACCCAATTTGATTCACTTTGTATGAGGATAACAATTTGATTTATCCAAAACAAGTTTAAATACCCTATCTTTGAAAGGATGAAAATAATTGCAAAAATCGTTTCTTATCTGTTTCATCCGTTATTAATAGTAACATGGATGACGGTCTTGTTATACATAACCAACCAGCCTCAATTTGCTGATGTGCAACAGCGCTTCGGAAAAATATCTCCCATATTGCCTGTGTTTTTATATACTTTTCTTTTTCCGGTAATTGCCATTTTGATGATGAAAAAACTCGGATTTCTGGAAAGTCTGGAAATGCCCGACAGCAAACAACGTATTATTCCTTTTATCATCTGTATTGTACTCTATATCTGGACCTATCTGATGATGCGCAAAACGGGATACCCTATGTTTCTGCGTTTATTTATGCTGGGTTCAATCTCTACATTAATGCTGGCGTTTGTTATCAATGTTTTCCATAAGCTCAGCTTGCACATGGCGGCTATAACGGGTGCAACACTTACGGTATTTTTATGGATATTTTACTCCCAGAGCGACTTAGCATATTTTTTCATTTTTATGATAATTCTGAGTGGTCTGGTTGCCTCCTCGAGGCTGTTGTTGCAAGCCCATACGGGCAGAGAAGTTTATTCCGGATTTCTTACCGGAGTGTTTGGGCAATTCATCGCACTTATGTTAATTGACAAATTAATACGCTAATACCAAAAACTTGGTAACGCTTAGGTAATTTATTTTTAAAAATTACTTATCTTTCCGCTCTAACCAAATGAATATGAGTAATCTTTTTGTAAAAAAACCTTTGAGCAGAATCTTGAGTGATGCTACTGACTCAGGTGAACATCAGTTGAAGCGCACATTAGGCTCATCAGCATTATTTGCACTCGGAGTTGGTGCAATAATCGGAGCAGGTATATTTGTTCGTACTGCCGCTGCTGCAGGAAACCACGCCGGACCCGGAGTAATGATTTCTTATATTATAGCCGGAATAGGCTGTGCATTTGCAGGATTATGTTATGTTGAATTTGCCACAATGATTCCTGTGGCCGGAAGTGCTTACACCTACTCATATGCTACATTGGGAGAGTTTGTTGCATGGATAATAGGATGGGATTTAATTTTAGAATATGCTTTAGGTGCTGCAACAGTTGCAATCGCATGGTCTGAATATTTAAATAAAATTTGTGAAGCATTTTTTGGATTTAGTATCCCTTACGGGTTTTGCCATTCCCCATTTCAAACGTCGCCTATTACAGGAGAACATGGCATCATTAACTTGCCGGCTGTTTTTATTTTAGGCGTATTGACATTAATATTAATTCGTGGTGTAAAAGAATCGGCTTCATTTAATTCTATTATTGTAATTGTAAAAGTGATAATTGTATTGGTGTTTATCGGATTAGGCTGGCATTTTATTCGCCCAGAAAATCATGCAGTAATTATACCACCAAATACTGGAGAATCCGGAGCATTTGGATGGAGTGGAATATTGCGTGGTGCAGGAATAGTATTCTTTGCTTATGTTGGGTTTGATGCAGTTTCAACAGCAGCCCAGGAAGCCAAGAATCCTCAAAAAGGAATGCCAATTGGCATTTTAGGTTCTTTGGCATTTTGTACGGTATTGTATATTTTATTCTCTTATGTACTTACAGGCATTGCTCCATATAAAGATTTTAGTGTTACAGGTCCGGGACATGAAGCTGCAGTTGCTTATGCAATTTCCAAATATATGCATGGCTATCAGTGGTTCAGCAATTTGATAACCATAGCTATTATTGCCGGATTTTCATCTGTAATATTGGTTATGCTTTTAGGACAATCTCGTGTATTCTATTCTATGAGCAGAGATGGTTTATTGCCAAAACAATTCTCAGAAATTCATCCAACTTATAAAACACCGGCAAAAGCTACAGGATTGCTTTTTGGTTTAGTAGGCTTATTTGCTGCTTTTGTACCGGGTGATATCGTAGGTGATATGACCAGTATAGGTACTTTATTTGCATTCATTTTAGTATCGATAGGAGTAGTTATTATGCGTAAAAACAATCCGGATGCTATACGTCCATTCAGAACCCCACTCGTTCCTGTAGTTCCCATCTTAGGTGTGTTAGTTTGCGGATTCATGATATTCGGGTTGGGTTGGCAAAATTGGATTCGGCTTTTAGTATGGTTAATTATCGGCTTTGTTATTTATTTCGCCTATAGCCGTCATCACAGCAAAATCAGTCATACAGAATCGCCTGCAGATCATTTGGTGGAGAAGTAGTTTTTTATTTAGCCTTAAAAAAGGCACACTTTTTGTTAGAAAAGTGCGTATCTTTATTATTACACTATAAATTGCTTTATGAAACGTCTTTTTATTGTATTTACTATTACGGCATTATTTGGTTCTTTGCTTATTGCCGGAAATGATAATAAGAAAAATACCCCTCCGCCTGCTCCGGTGAAACCTGCTCCTAAAAAAGAAGTGGTAGAGTTGGCAAACATCACAACATCTACTAATATTTATACGTATCAAGAAACGCCCAATGAGATTAATTTAATCAATGGCATGAAAATTAAATTTGCTCAATCCAAACGTTTTCCTATTCCACCGGGAGTAAATGTTACTATTCCGGATACAATCAGCGAGCGCAAGAATTATGAATTACTAGAGCTGGATGTTACAGCTACCAATACGAGCTCTGCTGTGGTAAAATTAGACGACATTGATTTGTTGTTCTCAGGATTTAAACTCTTTTCCAACGAAACTCCAACTAAAATTTATACTTACCAGTACAAATTATCGTTCGGTTCGATATACAACAGCACACAGCCTGCAAATCCGGAATTGATGGCACAATATTTCGGACAAACATCTCAATTAATGAAAAACAATTACAAGCCCGGCCAAACGGTAAGTTCAAAAGGAATTATTGCGTGTGTACCAAAATCAGTGAAAAAATTAGACTATATCGTGGTGCAAGTCAGAGAATTTGGATTGAACAAATATTACGGATGTCCCTTACAATTTTAATCACCAAATGGTTCAATTTAAAGATAGTTGGTTTCTTACAGCATTTAATTCCTTCACTTTGTTAAAGTGGAAGAAAAAAATGAGAAATCTACTATTTTATCCGCTTATTTTTCTTAACCCTAACTCAGGTAAAAAAAAGGTGGCTAAATACCACAACTTCCGCATAGCCTACTTCCCTTTATATGATTTACAAGGTTAATTAAAGCTGGAAATCTATCGGTATAATCTTAAAATAAATTGGCACTATTCTGTCTATTATACCTGATTTTATATTTGCTAGGAGCTTCAGTATAATCGAAAGAAATAAATAGTCGTGTTTGCTGAGTTCCATACGAGTAGAACCCAAAATTGAAATATAAGTACAGTTATCTTATCAGCACAAACATGCCAGATTGGGTATATTTTACGCCATTTCTTCCCGTATATTCCACATAGTATAAATAGCCGTCTAATGGGGCTTTATCACCTTTATAAGTGCCATCCCAGGCATCTGTAATATTGCCGGTAGTATATACTTCTTCATGCCAGCGGTCGAACACGGTAAATTTATAACCATCCGGTGATGCCATCAAGATCAGCGGACGGATTGTGCGGTTATAACCATCCGGACGGAAAGCTTGAGGAATAAAAAACTGTGGTTCGGGAGTTAAACAAAAAACATTAGAATGCGATTCTAATTTTTCGCGAGGTGTTTTGTCATTCAGGTTATAAAATTCAGCGGTGATGCGGAAACAAGCATCCTGAACAGTGTCTTTCGTATAATCGAATAAATTGTTGTCGGTGAATTTGTATTCATCTCTGTCGAAATAGCCCACTAAAGTAGTATCTGTACCCACAATTTTTTCTAAACGGAATTGAACAAAATCAGAATTTTCGATATAAAATCCACTCCATCCTATATCCACTTTGTTATTGCTTTTAGCCTTTGCCGCAATGCGCAAGGTAGTGGCAGTATCTGAGAAGTGACGGCTGTCACACAAATCAATTAATGAAAGAAAGTAAGAATAGTTTGTACCTGATACATCCAAGCCCGGTTCATTGATTTGTAAAACGAATGGTCGTAAACGAATAGAGTCAAATGTTGTTTTGGGAATAAACTCAATGCCGTTTGAGCTTTTGTATAGTGCGATAGTTTGCGGAGGTGCAGCAATAGAATCATACACATATTCAATTTGAATAACGCCGTTTTCTACACTTATATTTCGGATGTAATCGTCTTTTGGCTTTTGAATGGCATTTGCAGAAAAGCATTGTTCGTTAGAAAATGCGAAAGAACCATTTGGTAAATTCACTTTTATGCGCACACAGACAGATTGCTGATAAGGGATATTGGTTAGTAAGAAATTGGATGTCGTATTACTTTGTACAGAGTTGATGGAAAAAGGTGCGCCATTTATGCTCGTTTGTACTTCATAATTTATCACAGCAGCTGAACCGATTTTATATGCCGACCATTGTATAGATGCCGCTTGTGAACAAGTATCTACTTCCATTAATCTAAATAAGATAGTTTTATGTTCAGCAGAGTCTGGAGTTATAGACCCTTGCAAGCCGGCAGCATCTTCACAAAATTCCAGCGTGCGAATTTTATATGTTATCGCAAAAGCACTTGGATCGTTTGTAGTATCGATTAAAGTAGTATTAAGTCTGCCCCAAACTGTATCCGCATTTACATAGCCGTCAGCATTATTATACACCAAATAGCCTATTACCTCTATGCTGGGTGCAGGTATCCATGTAATATGTACTTGATTATTGATAACACTTGCAGACGTAATACCGGTAAAAGGTTGTGGCTTTTGATTACTTAGCGTATCAGATGTTGTTCTTGTTAAAGTCGTCGGGTTGATACAAGAACCTCGGTTAATGATGTAAAAATAGTTAATAGTTGCCGGAGCTGTACGGTCTTTATTGATTGGCAAAACCACGGAAGTTTGTAAAGGATTGCTTACCGTAGAATAAAGCGTATAAGTGCCGTTGAGTCCCGTTTCTGAAGTATAAATCTCATAGCCGGTAAAACAGGGGTTGGGTGTTGCAGGTAAATTCCAGTTGAGCTCTGTGCCTGCTGGTGCTGTTGCCGTATTGCGTACACAAGTTAATTGCGGTGGTTCAAATGCAGTTTGCGCAATTAAACAAACAGAACTAAATAGCATATTTGCCAGTAGAAAAAGAATATGTTTATTGTGTTGCATTCGTTGAGTTAAAAGCGGAAGACACACCCCTATGTCCCCACTTAAGAGGGGAATGGGATTGTACTCTATTTTTCATTAATCATTTAACATTCAAAATTTATCATTAATAATTCATCATTAACCCACTACTACTTCCAGCATCTTTTCTTTAAGAAAGTATTTTTGGGCTATACGTTGCAAAGATACTGCCGTTTGTTGGCGTATTCCCTCTACAATTTCCTCAAATTTAGAAATGTTAACATTTTCTATACAGTATGACTTATATACATCCATCTGGTTAAACGGTCCGTCTGTTCTGTGCAAAAATTTGCCCAACAAATAATTGCGTGCCAGTCTGATTTCTTCTTCTGGTATCAACTCCGTTTGTAAACGCTCCATTTCTTTGTATATTTCACTCAAACATAAATCTTTAGTATCAACATTGGTATCGGTTTGAATAGAAAATACTGCAGTATGTTTCAGGATAAATAAGCTGGAATATATGCCATAAGTCAAGCCTTTTTCCTCGCGGATATTACTCATCAGCCTTGAGCCGAAATAACCGCCAAATATGGTATTCAACAAGATAAAGGCCGGATAGTCTTCATTCATGCGGTCGATACCGATATTGCCGATGACGATAGAAGATTGCACCGACTTTTCTTTTTTTATAAAAACAGGATTTTTGGGTATTTCAGGAAATTCAGAGAGCTGTAAAATTGCATTATCCGATAAGGGTATTTTATGCCATTTTCCGATGGTATTTTCAATAGCCGTCAATTCATCATGGGCATATTTTCCGGCAATATAAAGCGTGCAAAGCGATGGTATCACGTATGTGTCGTAATAATCTAAAAGTGATTTTCGGGCAATGGCATCAATGGCCTCTGTAGATGAGGCATAACCATAAGGATGATTTTCGCCAAACAACAACTTCCGGAATGTAATATCGGCGATATAGTCGTTTTTTTCCAACGCTAGTTTTAATTGGGATTTGGCTTTTTGTTGCTCGTGAGCAATTTCATTTTCAGGAAAATTTATTTCATTTAGACAAACTAACAGCAAGTTTAA
>DAOQII010000003.1:0-26248 GCA_035339455.1 Chitinophagales bacterium | reverse complement strand
TAGAATGATTATTTGCACACCCTTAGCCACTACTGATCTGGTAATTGATAATATCCGCAATGGCATAAAAGACAGCGTGGGTAGCAGTCATTATGCTGAGCTGAAAGAGCCTGTTGAACAAATAACTTCTACATTGAAAGAAATTGGGATCGGCTATAAAGATATTGTCGATATTTATCTTACTTCAAAAGGCGAATTGCTTTTGTATAAAAATGAGAAACAAGAAGGTAAACTCAAGAATGGCATTGGATTTGCACAAGCCTTATTCGAGATGTATGTTGGCAAACGCCCTAAAGACAAGAAGATTAAACAAGCTTTACTAACCGGATTTTAATTTTGTACTATGCTGTCAAAAACTTTAGCTGAATTATTTGAACGCGATTTATTAAAACTCAAAGAAGAAATCCTGCTGTATAAGGATGAAAAAAAGATGTGGCTGATTGAAAATCAAATTTCCAACTCTGGTGGCAATTTATGCTTACATCTTATTGGTAATTTGAATCACTTTATAGGAGCTACATTAGGAAACAGCGGATATGTCCGCCAGCGAGATTTGGAATTTTCTTCCAAAGATGTGCCGAGAGCAACTTTAATCGAGAAAATAGAGGCAACTATACAGGTCATCGTTCCAATTTTAAATCAACTCTCACAAGAGCAGTTAGAGGCTGATTTCCCGTTAGAAAAACATGGAAAAATAGTCACGACAGAATATATGCTGTTACATTTGCTTACGCATCTCTCTTATCATCTCGGACAGATAAATTATCACAGAAGACTTTTAGACGTATAATATGAGGTATGGTTTTATTTTGATATGCGTATGTGCATTGTATTTACATATAAACGGACAAGCGCGTTTTACTTTAAATGATTTTTATGCTGAAAATAATGATTTAGATAATCTAGTAGATTCGGCATTTGAGAAGTTGACAGATAAAGAAAAGGCAGCACAGCTAATTATGTATGCAGTGAGCTCAACGGATAATGTCTATACGTTTACCAAAACGAAAAAGCTATTACAAGATACCATTATCAGCAATGTGGTTTTTCTGAAAGGGCAGCTTGACGTGATAAAAAATCAGATAAATCAATTTGATTCTTTGCAGCAGCATCTTCAAAATTTGTATGCCTGCGACTGTGAACCGTCTTTATTTAACATGAAATACTTTGGGAGCAGCAAAGTGCCCAAAACAAACTTATTGATCTATGACTCACTTTTGAGGCAATATACCGATACCATTATCGCTACTTTGAGAAGAACAGGCATACAAATTAATTTTGCTCCGGTTGTAGATAAAGCATTTAATACGGCTGTGATTAATAATCGTTCGTTCGGAAAAAATGATTCAGCAATTATACATCTATCGAATCAGTTTATCTCACAAACGCAAGAGCAACAAATTGCTACGAGTATCAAGCATTTTCCCGGACATGGAAATGTAACCGGCGATTCGCATAAAAATTTGGTGTATATCGACGGAGCATTGAAAGAAATACAAAATTTTGATTCAGTATATCAGGCATCCAAACCGATTTTTACCATGGTAGGGCATATTGCTGTTAAGAATAATCAGGACTGGAATACATTTAACGAACCTTCTACTATCAGTGCTAACATCGTAAATGGCTTATTGAAAAATAAACTGCAATTCAAGGGTATTGCGGTTACGGATGCCATGAATATGCTGGGTGTAGCCACGATTCCCGATGCCGATTTTAAAGCCTTGAAAGCAGGTATTGATATGGTATTAATGCCTGTAAACCCACGCAAATTACATCAGCAAATCTTAGACGAAATGAAGAAAGATTCTTTTCTTTCTAAGCAAATAAATGCTTCTATAAAAAAAATAATCCGTCTGAAATTGTGTCTGACAGAATAATATCTATTGCTGACTATTTTAGTAAATTAGCTACTTGTTCTCCCAAAATTTTGCTTTCTAAAGTTGCCCCTTTATTATTTAAATGATGGAAATTATAGCCATATTCCAGTTGATAAAGTTCGGGGTATTTTCGGGGGTCAGCCAGTTCAATCTTTGTCCCTTCAGGCATGGCATGGAATAATGGCAATAAAAAGGAATAACTGGTTCTTGCCTTTGGCGGAAGCATAAAAATGAGCTGTATTTTTTTCTTAGCGCATTTTTTATAAGCTTCCATCAGCAAATTATATTCAGCTTTATTGGGCTTATCATCACTTTTGTATTGCGAAAAACTCTTTAAAATTTCTTTTGTCAGACTGTCTCGCTTGGTTTTGTTGCGGACAAACTCATCATGAGACGCCCGTATCAATTTATCATTATTAGGATCTTCTACTACGGTGTGATTGGCTTCTAAATCATAAGGATAAAAACCGTTATCTCTTGGTCCAAGATAAGCTAAATCGGGATGAGATTTGTTTTTTAAATAGGTTAATGCATCCGTCATATTGCCAAACTTGAAAAAATTTTCCATCCAGCTCATCGGGTAATATATGCAATACTGAGCTTTAGTTTTCGTGTCATCCTTCAGAGTTGGAATTATACGCAATGCTCTGTAGGTAGATTTTGCTGTATGCCATGAAATCCATTTTGAGGTATGCAGATTTGCTTTAAAAAAATAAGGTTCACTGCTGATGCTGATAAATATATATTTTAATTTTGGATTGTCTATCGCCAATAGTCCATCCAAATCGGTCATTTCCTGAATGATATTATGACCATCAGAAGCCATATTGAATGAATGAAAATCCAGTCCGTTTAACTTGCAAATACTGTCTACTGTTGCAGGATTGATATGTCTGTATTCTAAGCTGCCACCCAGATAAACAGCATTGAATTTTTCTTTGTTTTTTTTGTAGTATTCAAACTTTGTAGCTTGTGTACTTTCTCCCCAATAAAATGGAAATATAAATGACATGATAAGACTAACAAGCCATAGCGCAAAAAATAAAACGATACTATTTTTAATTTGTTTTCTTAGCATGATCAGTATTGAAAGTAAACAAAGGTAGTGTTATTGAAAACACCAAACCATACTATGGAAAATAACAAAAACAGGTACACACTCCATCGTATCAGATTGCTTTTAGGTAATACTACTTCTTCTATCTTACGGTCACCGATGACATATTCACTGGCTAATAAAATCAGGATATAAAATATGAGGATGCCTAAGGTAACAGCACCCTTAAAATTTAACCATGGCAATAAATAAGTTGCACTAGTTAAGTTAAACATGTGCTGATATAATGGCTTAGCAATTTCCATCCAGCTTAAAGGTGCTTCAGCATGCAATTTGTTATAGGTAACTTCAAAACTATTCACCCTAAACAAGATAAAGCAAAAGATAAAAATGCTGATTGTAAGGATGACATGCATAAATGAAGGAATATATTTATCTGAAATCTTATACAGATTGCTGGGTTTTATTTGGCGAACTATATATTGCTGCCACAAGAAACGGATTGCCATAAATATACCGATTAAGGTAAATGCTAATATCATAGGCCAGTTGGCACCATGCCACAAACCACAGAGCGTAAGTACAAAAATGACATTAAAAACAACTTTCAAACTGCCGGCTTTATAGGCTCCTAAATAATAAAAAACATAATCAGTAAGCCAGGTCGATAATGAAATATGCCAGCGTGTCCAAAAGTCAGACATATTCTTAGAATACAAAGGACGTTTGAAATTTTCCATAACATCTATGCCTAATATTCTGGCGCAGCCAATGGCAATATCTGAATAGCCTGAAAAATCACAATAAACTTGCAGTAAAAATAAAAAACCACCAATCCAAATCGTCCACCCGCTTACAACTTGATAATGCGTATAAAAATCATCTACATAAAAGGCTAGCCTGTCAGCAATAACCACCTTCTTGAACATGCCCCAAGCCATTCTCAAGAGGCCCTCTTTCAGTCGAAAAACATCAAATGCATGTTCACAGTTAATTTGAGGAAGCAAGTTCTTTCCACGCTCAATAGGACCATTCACCATAACGGGCCAGAAGGCGGTAAATGCACAAAAATGACCAAAGCTTTTTTCGGCACGAATCAGCCCTTTGTAAACGTCAATTGTGTACGACAAAGATTGAAAGGTAATAAAAGAAACGCCAACCGGAACAATCCAGTCATTCATTGCTACTTCGGCTATCGGCCAGTTAATATGAAAAAAGGCGAATATTTCCCGGAGGTTGTCATCAATAAAATTCAGATATTTACACGCTATCAAAACGCCTAAATTGCCCGCTATACTAAGCATTAACCACCGTTTGCGTTTGTGTGGCTCAGTTGTTTTTTCTATCATTTTTCCGGCAAAAAAATCATTGCAGGTGATGCCGAATAAAATCAATAAGAGATACCAGTTGAAACTCCCGTAAAAGTAATAACCACCCAAAACCATCACTTTGTACTGGTCTTTGCGTGGTACTAAAAAGTAGGCGCAAAGAAATAGCGGAAAGAAAATAACAAAGTGAAGTGAATTAAACAGCATAGTTGAGAGTCGAACTGCGAATATATGAAGAATACTGCATTTTGTTATGCCGGTTGAAATAGGATTTAGAAATGAACTTTAAGAATTATATCAATGTTTTTGTTGAATTCTTATTTTCTGAATGTCCTTGATTGGATAAAAAAGAGTTGATTTTTTACAAGAAAAAGTTGTGGTGCAAGATGTGAATCTTATTTTGCATCTTTTTGAGAGCCCAGCAATCTGACAATCACTTCCGCACCTTCAATTTGAGAGAGAATTACTTTCGTCAATACCATTAAAGGTACGGATAAGAATACGCCGTAAATGCCCCATATAAAACCCCAGAACAATAAACCTACAATGACGGCTATAACATTTAATGAGGTTTTTGCACCCATGAAAAATGGTTCTATCAATGATGCCAAAATAAAGTGATAAGCATAACAAATGAAAATGAGTATCCAGGGTGTGGCCATTGAATCATATTGTATCATAGCCATTAAAAAAACCGGAACTAAGCCAATAAGTGCTCCTATAACAGGCAGAAAATTGAGTACTAATCCAATAAAGCCCCAAAAAAATGCGACTTGCAGACCGAATAATTTACATATAATAGCCACGCCGATGCCATATAGAGTACTGATGACTATTTTTACTTTAACATATTGTACGATAGCATTCTTAACTTGCTCAAAGGCATGGATAAATTTTCCTCCTCCATCTTGTCCACCGAGATAATGAAGGTAATTTTCGTAGCGCATAATACCGGATAAAAAGATAGCTAAAAACACAGCTGTCAACAAGAATTCTTCCAGCAGCATACCGATGGCACCAAGATATGAAGTGGAGTTTTCCATGGTCAGTTGTGAGCGCAAAAATTCGCCGATATTGTCTACAGTTGCCTCAAAATCGAGTTCTCTGTTGGTGAATCTTTTGTATAAATCAATAAAATCAATGAGCTTATCCTTTGCATTGGCAATAAATACAGCCTTCTCATGATATAAGTCCATTCCTGTTTTATAAATAATAGTGCCAATACCTGCCATGGCAATAATAAAAATCAACCAGATGATACTTACTCCGGCAATCATGGGCACTTTGCGTCGCTCAAAAGCTGCTAAGATGGGCTGAAACAGCAAGGCTAAAAACATAGCCAGAAATAATGGAATTAGGATGTCTTTAAGCAGATATAACAAATACATCATCACGATGCTGGCAAAAAACATCAGGATATTACGAATCGTTGTCAGATTTTTATCGTCGGTTACAGCCATTTTTTTACCCTAAAATAATAAACTAAAACAACA
Organism: Chitinophagales bacterium; assembly: GCA_035339455.1. Lineage (GTDB taxonomy): Bacteria > Bacteroidota > Bacteroidia > Chitinophagales > JADIYW01 > JADJSS01. The sequence continues at coordinate 20,490 of DAOQII010000003.1, read as the reverse complement.
GTACTGAGTATGCATATCAGACTGACAATTAAAAAAGAATGAGGTGAGTGCTGAAAGGGCAAATCGATATTCATACCGTAAATACCGGCAATCAGTGTAGGCATCATCAAGGCAATCGTAACCGCAGTTAAACGATTAACGACATGACCTAAATTATTGGAAATAATAGATGCAAAAGCTCCCATCATATTGCCCAGGATATTCGAGTAGACATTTGCCATTTCCAATGCTTGTGAATTGTCAATCATCACATCCTGAAATAATTCCATGGCATCTTCGTTGTCTTTTACCTCGAGGAAATTGGTGCGGTGCACTTTCATTTGCATCATTTCATTAGCTCTCAAGTCATTCACAAAATAAATCAAGGCTTTTTGCAAATGCAGTAGTTTATTTAATTCTGCATTACGGCTGCTGTAATTCAGTTCCTTTTCAATTTGCGAAATGCGTTTATTAATCTCTCGCAAGTAATATAAAAAATAATGGACATTGCGTTCAAAAATGCGCAATACAAACATGCCTCTGTCTTCAAAGGAAAGATTTTTCAACAGATTTTTTTCAAACCATTCTATCATTGGATTGTTGACAGAGCATACCGTAACAATAATGTCTTTGACTAAAATAATTCCGACCGGAACGGTGATATACGTAGCCTCATCTTCAGCATCAAATCCTTCATTTAAAATAGGGGTATTGATAACGATTAATCTGACATCATCTTCTTTTTCATAGCGAGAGCGTTCGTACTGGTCAATACAATCTACGATAAAAGAATAGGGAATTTCAAGCTCTGTAGATAAATGTTCCAGCCTGTCCATATTAAAAGGCGGAACGATATTTATCCAGCAATTACTGCAGGCCTTATCGGTCATCTCTAAGGTTGTGCCTTTTTTTACATAATACTTAATCACGTGCAACCTCCTTTATTTCAATCTCACCTTTATAAACAAATTCAGCAGGACCTTCAAGCCAGATATCACTGAAAGAATGTTCTTGCTGTTTAAAATAAACGGATAACTTCCCACCGGGAGATTCCAGTGTTATCTTATTGGTATACTGCGGTTGTATTGAGGCTAATGCCAAGGCAACGGCTACATTTCCCGTGCCACAGGACAATGTTTCGTCTTCCACACCACGCTCATAAGTACGCATTTGGATTTTGTCTTTCGTGATTTCTGCAAAATTTACATTGATTCCCTGTTTTTGGTAAGTTTCGTTATACCGTATTTTCCGACCTTCACCAAACACATCCAGATTATCTACATCATTTGTAAAAACGACATAATGCGGTGAGCCTGTATTTAATTCAAAATCATGCTTCCCGACATTTTTAATTTCGTGAACATCTATCATTTTGAGTTTGACTAAATTATTTTCTAGCTCAAAATCATGTTCTCCGTCTACGGCAATAAATGTTCCTTGATTAGCGATTACACCCAGCCGTTCTGCAAAAGCAACTATACATCTGCCTCCATTGCCACACATACTGCCTTCGTTTCCATCGGCATTATAATACACCATTTTAAATAAATAGTGTTCAGCGTTTTCGAGCAACATCAAACCATCTGCACCTATTCCGAATTTTCTGTTACAAAGTTGTTGTATGATATGTTGATTTTTGGGGAATATGTTTTCTCTGTTATCTATCAAGATAAAATCGTTGCCGGTGCCCTGATATTTACTGAATGAGAAAATCACGGTGCAAAGGTAGTATATTTAATCGTACTAAGTTTTAAAAGAGCTTAACAAATATTAACCCATCTTTACATCTCTTTACTTGATTTTTGCCTCAATAGGTCTGTAATTTGCGGGTGTAAAAACAATAAAAAAGTTAGTGTATGAAAAAAGTTATTGCATATTTAGTTATCGGGATGGTAAGCGCATTATTCACTTTATTAATCGTGAATAAATTTAATTACCCGGGAAAAACCGTGTTAAAAGAATCAAACGGGTCACCATTTAAGTTTGCTTCGTATAATGGCAGTTTGCCAAATGATGCTTTTGTTCAGGCCGCTAAAGTATCTACGCCTGCGGTAGTGCATATCAATACTAAAATTAAAATAAGTAAGAAAGATATGCGGGAGATGAATCCTTTTTATCAATTCTTTGGCGATCAGTTCGGCATGCCGTATGATGGTCAAGGGCAGCAAGACCAGGAAGCTTCGGGTTCGGGTGTGATTATCTCTAACGATGGTTATATCGTAACGAATAATCACGTAGTAGAAGGAGCTGATGAAATCAATGTAAGTCTTAATGACAATCGGCAGTTTAAAGCCAAAGTAGTGGGTACTGACCCCAACACAGATTTGGCAGTGATAAAAATTGATGCCGCTAATTTGCAGTTTCTGACCTTTGCCAATTCGGATAATGTAGAAGTAGGGCAGTGGGTGTTGGCAGTAGGTAATCCTTTTAATCTGGCTTCTACCGTAACGGCAGGTATCGTATCTGCAAAAGCCAGAAATATCAATATACTTCGCGAAAAAGCCGGCAACTTGGCGATAGAATCGTTTATACAAACGGATGCAGCCGTGAACCCCGGTAACAGTGGCGGTGCTTTAGTGGATTTGGAAGGAAATCTGATTGGCATCAACTCGGCTATTGCCACGCCAACGGGTTCTTATGCCGGTTATTCCTTTGCTATTCCATCTAATTTGGTAAAAAAGATAGTGCGTGATATGATAGATTTTGGTATTGTACAGCGAGGCTTTTTGGGTGTAAATATCCGTGAAGTAGATGATGAATTAGCGAAAGATTTGAAATTGTCTAAAATACAGGGTGCTTATATTGCCGAAGTAAATAAAGCCAGTGCAGCAGAAAGTGCAGGATTGAAAAGAGGTGATGTCATTACAAAAGTGGGCGTTAATGAAATAAAAAATACCTCTGATTTGCAGGAACATATTGCACAATACAGACCCGGAGAAAAAGTAACGCTGGAAGTATTCAGAGATGGCGCATACATTAACAAAGAAGTAATTCTTAAATCCAAAGATAATAAGACGGAACTGTTGACTAAAACCGATGAAGCTGCCAAAAAAAGTGGCAGTGTGTTGGAAAATTTGGGCATTGAGGTAGCAGCTGTGAGTGGCCTGGAAGCCAAAAAATTGGGTATAGGCGGAGGTTTGCGCATTACCAAACTGAATGACGGTATTTTGAAACAAAACACCAATATACAGGAAGGGTTTATTATTACGGGTGTAAATAATCAAGCTGTTTCGAGCAAAGAAGATTTAGCCGATTTGGTAGAACAGAGCCAAGGCAACGGTATATTATTACAAGGCAAATATCCCAATCAAAATGGCATAAAATACTATGCGTTTGGGTATTGACAGTTTTTCATAAGATGTGTTTGATGGGAGCCGAAAGGCTTCCATTTTTTTAGCAAATTTTTGGTTGTTCTTTTTATGAGAGCCATTGAAATGCATGTGATTTATTACTGTTAATTGAAACTGTAATTAAAAACAATCTTCATCCAAAATTCAGAATCTAACGGCTGAAAATTGATGATGGTTGTGCGTATTTAGAACAAACTTTTATTGATTTACAAATTAAATGTATTACACTTTACACCAATTGCCAAATCTAACACGACTATTGCCAAATTTTAATTAGCAAACATTTTTAGTTTTGTTACTTCTAGCTTCCTATATTTCCTAACCATTTACCAGTTATTCTATTTGTTCGTATATCGTAATATAATCTTAGATAATCATTTGGATAATCATTTGGGTCTTTATGTTTAAAAATAATTTCATGTGTGTATACATTGTTATTCGAAGAATTACTGCAAGGTTCATCTTTATACTCCAATAAAAAAGTGCAGTGTTTCATCTTTTTTATTGCTGTTTGAACATCTTCGCCTACCAATACTGTACTTAAATTTAAGTAAACTCTCTTTGTGTTGTTTTTTTCGTTAATATACAATAAAAAACAAAAAATAAAAAAGATAATCAACGCTTTTCTTAGTATTAACCTTAGATTTGGTTTAGTAAAAAATGACGATATCTTTATATTTGAATTCAACATAGAATTAGATGGTAAAGTGATTATATCAAATTATCAAACTGAAATATCCCTTTTTTGAATAAATTCATCATTGAAAATTTTATAGTCACAATAAATTAAAAAATCTCTGCAAGCATTTTGAATAATAATTGGTCTATTATTTCTATTATTTGGAATTTGTCTTGGATTTAATATATCATGCAATTCCTGATAATCTTTATTTTGTAAACAAATTATTTTATTGTTGATTTTTAGGTGGCATACATTTATTTATCACTATAAATGTAAGTAATATTTATAGTATCATATTTTTCATAATGTATTTCGTATTTTACATTTACACTATCTTTATACCATCTTATATTTAGTATGTTGTGTTCTAAACATTCAAAGCAATTTGCATCCACTTTTGCAATTAATTTCCTATGTATATAAATTTTATAATAACTTTTTGGATACATATTATAAAAAAATAAAAATGCTGGCAAATCGTATCTTTTAATAACTGTATTTTTATAAGGACTATTATATACTCTCGTTAATTGCGGAATAGACAAATATATGTTAATGGCAATAAACAATATAACTATAAAAATAAATATGTATGTAAATGATTTAACTACCTTCTTAACAATTGCATAAGTTATATTTCGTTTCATATATAAAATGGAATATTTTTTGTTATATTAATTTCATTGTGGTTTTTTAATTGTTTTATACCAGTAATAATATAAAAACTTTTCGGAGATAAATTTGTATTTTTTCTGTTTTGTAGAGTTCGATATGTTTCATTCCATAAAGAATACCATTTGTCTCTCTTATAAGTTAGCTTTTCTGGAGGCACTGGATTATCTAAATCATATCTCCATGCACCAAGAGGTTGAAATCCATCAAAAGAAAAATCATCAAAATACCTATAACCTACATTAGATATATTTAAATAAAATAATCTTACTTGATTTGAGTTAAATTCTTGTTTAGTAACTTTACCTTTTATATAGATTCTTAAGGCAAATAAACCTAACGCACCACCTAAATCATCCTTGTCACCTGTAGCAACTTTTCCAATATGTGAACCAATAGTATACGACCTGACAAAATTTAATTTTGGATTAGCTTCTTTCATATCAAAATTACCAAAGTCGTATTCTCCAAAATCTGTAATTTTATTTAGAATAGCAGTTGCTTTATTATAAGATAATTTGACTTGATTTAAGCTGATGTTATACAAAAATCTATTACTACTATCATCAATACTAAGGTTAGGATTATAATTCGTCTCATCCATATAGGATGCATATTCAATTTCTGAGAAATCATTCTTCATTTGCTTTAAGGCATCTTGAACTCTTGCATAACTTTCTACAAAACTTATAGGCAAATAAATATCTTCACCACTTCCTTCTAACCAATATAATTGACAATATGCGCTATACAACCAATCTAATTTTACTAAAATTATTGGCAAATCAATAATTAATTTTTCTTCTACTGATAATTTGTTATACTCTGCTTTTGGAATTTTATTTTTTATTATCTTTTGTTTTTTTAGAATTTCGTTGGCATATATTTTTATGTAGCAATCTTTCTCTCCTTCTTTCTTATTAGGGTCAACCAATAAAATATAGTTGTTAGTTGCTGCTTTTTGCATCGCTATTTTCAACAATAATTCTTTTTGGTCGTAAGCTATTTCTTTATTTTCATTGGTAGCTTGTATTCGTAACGTTATTTTATCGTTCTCATTTTTTCCAATTAGAATATCTGTATTGCTACATTCATATACAATTCGATGTTTCCCTGCTTTGTATAGTGTGTTTTCTGTTTGTGTGTCTATTTTTTCTTTGTTTGGTATAATTACAATCTCAGGTAAAAATACTAGTTCGTCAATTTTTTCATTATTTTTATAAATGATTATTCTGTATTCTGTAGATGGATAATTGTATATTGTAAAATCTATATTTATATATTCCTCTTTGTCTGATTTAATATGTTTATTTAGATTTCCTGATAGTGTTGATGAGCTAATACTAATTTTATTTATCTTTAATTCGTACGCCACTTTTTTATTTACAGCTACTAAATCAACTCCAATAGTTTTGCCTACATATGCCATTAAACTATAATGAACAATACTATTATTGAAATAACCCATTAATTCTTTAGTGTTGCTTTTATATATAGTTTTTTCAACAGCTTCAGGATTTTTGTTAATCTTATTTTCTGTAAAATATTTATATAAGAAATCTTTAAAATTTCTGCCAAACTTAAAAAATATTTCTAACTTATCGTTTTCATCAACTTCAATAAATGCGCAAATTTCAAAATCTTCAACACTTACTCTGTCTTTTCTTTTTTGAGCCAATACACCTTTTGGGTAAGTATAAAATGTTAACGAAATTAGTTCTGTTCCTCTTGTAAGTTTCAAAAGTTTTCTCTCTGTTGGAATGAGGTTTCTAAAGAAATCTGCACCATCATACATCAAAAATGCTTTACCACCAATCGGTTCTATGTCAGGCAAGAAAGTGTTACCAAAGTCTTCCGAATAATAAGTCTTCCAATCTAATTTAAATACTTTGTGTGGCTGGCATTGTTTTGTAATTCTATTAAATTCTTCTGGTGTCATAAGTTGTGTTATAAAAGTTTATGTATATTAAACAACCAATATACTCATTTAGTGTAATTAAATGCTTTTTTTATTTATTTTTAACTAAAAAAACATCAAAATAAACCAATAAAAAGATAATCTGTAATAATTATAGGTCTGCTATGCAATAATAAATGATTATGGATCTACTCATCCATCTAAAATCCAAAATTTATAAATCCATATTCTCGTTAGGAAGAACCTATTTAAGCATTTCATTGTCTTCGCCCAACAACGGCGCACCCCAGCTCGGTTTCGCAGGCGTTTCAGAAAACTTAAACGGCTGATTAACTGTTTTTACGGTTCCATAAGCAGGATGTTCCATGTCAAAAAACAACTCCCGTTCTTTGGCATAATCACTGTTATATACTTCGTCCAAATCCATTATGGGCGTCAGGCAAATATCCTGACCTGCAGCCATTTGCAGCCATTCTGCTTGGGTTTTTGTAAGAAAGAGTGCTGCTAAATCTTCGCGTAAGCTTTCTACCGTTTTTTCTTCTGGCAACATGCGCATTACCCAGTCCGGTTTGCCTATCATCATACAAAATCCTTGAAAGAATTTTGGTTCTAATGAGCCTAAGGCTATCCACTTTCCATCTTGACATTGATAAATATTATAATGCGCCAGCCCACCACTCAAATAATCAAATCCACGACGCAATGAATCATCATCACTGTTGAGTTTCTTCGTATAGAGGATAGATGCCATGGGCATCACGCAGTCGGTCATCGCCACATCTACCAATTGCCCTTTTCCTGTGCGCTCGCGTGCCCACAATGCAGCTAAACATGCCGTAACGGCTGCATAGCTTCCTCCGGCGGTGTCTGCAATTTGTACACCCGGCATTATCGGTTGGTTTTTTAATCCGGTCATACCTAAAATACCCGAATAGCCCAGATAGTTAACATCATGCCCGGCTTTGTTTTTCATAGTGCCTGTTTGTCCATACCCGGTTACGGCAACATAAATTATCTTGGGGTTTACTTTTTTTGCATCTTCATATCCGATTTGCATTTTATCCAGTACACCCGGACGAAAGGAATCAAATACTACGTCTGCCGTTTTCACCAGCTCCATAAACTGTTGTACACCTTCCTCCATTTTAAGAGGCAATGTTACAGATAGTTTACTGCGATTTATACTCAAATAAAACAGGGATTGGTTTTTTATCATAGGCGGAAAAAAACGCGTCATATCCTGGGCGTTCGGGTCTTCTATCTTTATGACTTCGGCACCCATGTCTGCCATAAGTTGTGTGGCTAAAGGTCCCGGCAACAAACGGGATAAGTCTAAAACGCGAATACCTTGTAAAGGCCCTTGTTGTGGTTTTCTGCTCATAAGAATTTATGAGTTAAGTAGTTTAATAGTTAAGTAGTTGTATGTAAGTAACAGGTTTGAAATAGATTTCTATTTCTTCGTGTCTGCAAATCCGAATACTTTTTTCAATAATTCACTGGTACGAGCCAAAGGATTTTCACGGATTTTGTTTTCTTCTTTTTCCACCATAACAAACACACCCTGTAAAGCTTTCTCCGTAACAAAACCAGTTAAATCAGTATTTACAGGCTTTACAAATGGAATTTTATTATAAACAGTAATGGCATCACTCCAATATTTTGTCGCATTTACTTTACCTAAAGAATTATCGACAATAGGTCTAAATTTTTCAGTAAGTATAGGAGTAGTTGTTTTTTTCAGGTAAGCAGTAGCCGAACCATTACCTCCCAATAAAATATTCATGGCATCAGTAATAGTCATTTGCATAATAGCTTGCTTAAATACATCTATCGCAACACCGGAAGCTTGTTCGGCAGCACGGTTTAATGACGTGGTTACATTATCCACTTGTTTTTGCATGCCCAGTTTCAGCATAGCATCCATCACAGGCTTCGCCTGATCGGGCCACGGAATTTTCACTAAGTCATTACCCAAAAATCCGTCAGTCTTCGACAATAATCCCATTCCGTTTACAATGCCAATACTTAATGCTTCTTTCAAGCCGTTTCCGGCTTCTGCATCAGTTGGGGTACCGCTGTATCCTAAAATAGAACCTACAGTATCCTGGATTTGTTGTGATGTACATCCGAATAAAAGAAATGAACTTAACAGGATGACGAATACTTTTTTCATACGAATAATTTTGTTGTTGGATAAAAAATAAATTCAGATTATTGTGTAATAATACAAAAATTATTCCTAAGATGAGAGGTATCGTTATTTGCATCGGTGATGAATTGTTGATTGGTCAGACACTCAATACCAACGCTTGGTTTATTTCACAGAAAATGAATGAGACAGGTATTGATATTATTCGGCATATATCTATTGCCGATGAAAAAAACAGTATTACAAAAACCCTGGATGAAGCATTAGCTTTGGCAGATGTGATTTTAATTACCGGAGGATTGGGTCCCACTTCTGATGATATTACCAAGAAAGTATTGTGTGATTATTTTGGAGGAACGCTTGTTTTCAATGAAAAAGCTTATGAAAATATTGAGCGCATTTTTTCTTTGCGCCAGCGAGAAATAAATGAAGCTACCCGACAAGTTGCTTTTCTGCCGGATGTATGCATACCCATACCTAATAAGAACGGCACCGCCGCAGGAATGCTCTTCAGAAATGAAAATAAAGTGGTGGTTTCTATGCCGGGCGTACCTTATGAAATGCAGGCTATGGTAACGGATTATTTTATTCCATACTTACAGCAAAATTTTAGCTTGCCTTTGATTTTGCATAAAACTATACTAACCGCCGGAGTAGGCGAAACGCAATTAGCAGAGCGTTTAACAGTATTTGAAAAAAATAAACATCCACAAGTTAAGTTGGCATATCTGCCGTCTGTAGGCAAAGTAAAGTTGCGATTGACTATAAAAAGTGAAGCTGAAAACCATGCCATACAAAATACCACACTTTACGAACTCATGGAACAATCCCGGAATGAGGTGTTGGCAGCCATTGGTGAGTATGTTTACGGCTTTGATGAAGAAACTTTAGAAGCAAATATTGGCAAATTATTAAAGGATAAAAAATTAACCCTTTCAACAGCCGAAAGTTGCACCGGTGGTACTATTGCACAAATGATTACTTCCGTTGCAGGCAGCTCTGCTTATTTTAAAGGAAGTGTGGTGGCTTATTCAAATGATGTGAAAGAGCAAGTATTACATGTGCAATCAGCAACAATTCAGCGTTTTGGCGCAGTAAGTGAAGAAACGGTTGCAGAAATGTTAGACGGTGCCTTATCTGTTCTGCATACCGATTTGGCAATAGCCGTTTCGGGAGTGGCAGGTCCCGGTGGCGGCTCTGCTGAAAAACCGGTTGGAACAGTCATGATAGGTATCGCAAATAAAAATCAGCAATACATTCGCCGTTTATCATTCACGAACCATAGGGGCAGGAACATTGAACTAAGTAGTGTCGTGGCATTAGTGATGTTGCGAAAATTTGTGTTGAAATATTATTCATAGAATTTCTTATTCACTTCGTATCTTGTACTCATTATAAAAACATATGGCAGAATATAAATTTTTATTGCCCAAGATGGGCGAAAGTGTAATTGAAGCTACTGTTTTGCAATGGCATAAACAACCCGGCGACAAGATAAATGAACACGATGTATTGGTTGAAGTAGCCACGGATAAAGTGGACTCCGAAGTGCCCAGTCCTGTGAGCGGCGTATTAAAACAAATTTTGCACGATAAAGATGCCGTTGTTCCAGTAGGAGATGTGTTGGCCATCATTGAAATTGAAGGCAGTGAAATTCAAGTTACACCATCAAATAAAGTGGCAGATAAAGAAGTTGTGGTGGAAACTAAAAATGAAATAAAACCACCGGAGTTTAAAGACATTGAACTGAAAGTTGAAAATGCAATTCCGGAAATTAAAGCCGTTGAAAATACAGTAGAGCAAGCTAAAGTTAGCGTACAATATACAGCACCCGTTATCAGTAGTTCTGCAAAATATTATTCTCCATTAGTGATGAGCATTGCACAAGCTGAACAAATAAGCATGACCGAATTAGATGCTTTGCAAGGCTCGGGTATGGATGGACGTGTTACTAAAGAAGATATACTGGAATATGCAGATAAAAAGAAAAAAGGACTTATTGTAACTCCTGTGATACCTACTGTTCAGAAAGAAAAACGGGAAGCAACTTCAACAACTGAAACCGGACAAAAGAAAGATTCTAAACAAACGAATGCAGAACAACCGAATACAGAAATCATTGAAATGGACAGAATGCGCAAACTGATTGCACAGCATATGGTCAATTCGAAGAAAACTTCTGCACATGTTTCTTCGTTTGTAGAATGTGATGTAACGAATATAGTACGTTGGAGAGATAAAAATAAAAACGCATTCCAAAAACGCGAAGGATTCAGCTTGTCGTTTATGCCCGTTTTTGTAGAAGCTATTGTGAAAGCCATTAAAGATTATCCGATGATCAATGTATCGGTGGATGGTGATAAGATTATCAAAAAAAGAGATATCAATATTGGTGTAGCTACGGCATTGCCTTCGGGAAATCTGATAGTGCCTGTGGTAAAACAAGCCGACCAAAAAAGTTTATTGGGTATTGCTAAAGCCATGAATGCTTTGGTTAATAAAGCAAGAACAAACTCGTTGCAATCCGATGATATTGCAGATGGCACTTATACCATCTCAAATATTGGCACTTTTGGAAATATTATAGGCACGCCCATCATAAATCAACCACAGGTAGCCATCATGGCAGTAGGTGCTATTACCAAAAAACCGGTTGTATTAGAAGTTGACGGACAAGATGTTATTGCCATACGCCACATGATGTACTTATCTCATACTTACGATCACAGGGTAGTGGACGGTATGTTAGGCGGATTATTTGTAAAAAAAGTAGCAGATTATTTAGAAAAATTTGATTTGAATCAAGAGATATAGTATATTTGCATACTATGAAATCATATAAGCCTAATGAAAACCAGCTGAATGTTCTGCGACATGTGGCGAATGCCGTGGTGAAAATGGATGATGAGGTTATAGAGGAGGTCTTAGCTCTTTGTATGGTCGTAGAAATAGAAAAAAATACGGATTTAATACTTCCGGGAGATGTGTTTAGGGATGTATATTTTATACTGAATGGATTGGTTCGTGTACATTATACAAAAGAAGATAAGGACATTACTTTCTCCTTTAAAAGCGAACACAACTTTTTTACGAATTCAAATTATTTATATGGGCATATCCAGAATTTTTATTACTACACAACACTGGAAAAAACAGTTTGCTTAGTCTTCAATTATGATAAATTGGAAATCTTGTATAAGAAGCATCATGCGTTAGAAACATTAGGACGGAAAGTGGTAGAACAAAATTATATTAATGCATTATATAATAATAATAATATTCTATATTTGAGTGCTGAAGAACGGTATATTCGATTTTTGAAAACACAATCAGCCTTATTACAGCGAGTACAGCTCAAATATATAGCCTCCTATTTGGGATTGACTCCGGAAACGCTCAGCAGATTAAGAGCCAAATATTCATGATCTTAAAGCTATTAGCATGCAAAAACCAACAAAAAACATAGAAGTATATCAAGAACAGTTGAAAAAAATAATTCAACAAATTGCTGATATTAAGCCTGAGAATTTAGATGAATTCGTAAAAGCTTTCGAGTTGGAGTTTATACCCAAAAAGACATTTATCCTCAGAGAGGGTGAATATTCAGAAGAAACCCGATTTGTTATAAAAGGACTCGTACGTATTTATTATGTGCGGGAAGAAAAAGAAATTACAAACTGGTTTATCAGTGAAAATATGTTCTTTGCAGCTGTGTATGCCATTCTCACCGGTGAGCGAAATTACAATTACTATGAAACCCTTGAAGACACCATTTGCCTGAAACTTAATTACAGAAAATTAGAAGAGTTTTATGCAAAGAATCATTGTATGGAACATTTCGGTCGCAAGCTAATTGAAAATTATTATTCCTTATTTATGAAAAAATCGTATGAAGTACTGTTTCTTTCTGCTGAAGAACGCTATCATACTTTTGTAAAAGAAAGGGGGGATTTACTCAATCGCATACCTCTTCGCTATATTTCTTCTTATCTCGGTATTACGCAAGAAACGCTCAGCCGGCTTAGAGCTAAACATTAAATTATCCTTCGTAATTTCTTTTGTTTAGCGATATCAGTTATCTTCATAAAAAATTCTACTTAATGAAAGCAGAGATTAAAAAAATCTATGATGCCCACGTCCAGTTTGAGCTTGAACAATTTGGTAAAAAACACATTAAATCCAATATAAAAGAGGATGTTCATGCTGTATTCAAATGGCTGGAAAAAGTTACTTTAAACGATATTACTTCGGCTGAAGACATAAAATCATTTTTGAAAAGAAATGTAAAACACTATGAACTTTCTGATGAGCAGCGCGATTATGCCAAAGACTTGGCCAAGCATATACATGAACATGCAAAAAAATCAAAACACACGGTAAGCAATTATATTACAGAAAAACGTTTTTTTGAAATCGCTGATAAACTGATAGCGCAAAAAGAATGGCGCGAAGAACTCATCGAGAGAATAGCTCACAATCCTGTTTATGGAGAAATAATAGCCGATACCTTGTATGACGGCATCAAGCAATTCATGCAACAAAGTGGACCGAGTAACGAATCCGTTGGGGGCTCCCTCTTTAATATTGGTAAAGGATTGCTGGGTGCCGCACTCTCCGGTGTGCAAGATAATATTGATTCGACCGTGAAAAAATTTATCGCGGCCAATCTTTCTAAAACCTTGCAAAAAAGTGAGCAAAACCTGAAAGACCGTTTTAGCGAGCCCAAACTCAGACTGATGTCCAAGACCATTTGGAATAAAATTCATGATGTGAAAATTAGTGATTATGCCAAAAAAATCAAGACCAAAGACATCAACGAAGGCTTGGATATTGCAGAACAAGTTGCAGGAGATATATTAAAAAATGCAACGACGGAAGAAATTTCAGATTTTGTACTCGACCATTTCTTTGATTATGTTGGAGATAAAAATATTGTCCAATTGCTCGATGAGAATGGAGTTAGGATGGAAAAAGTTATCAAAGAAACGGAAGAATTTGCTATACCTGTAATTGAGAAAGCGCGTAAAGACGGCTTTCTGCAAGAGCGCATAGAAGCACGATTGAGCAAGTTTTACAAAACACTGTAACTTAAGTTGGCAGTTGGTGAGTGGGCAAAGTTTAACGATGAACTATAAACTTCTGATTTTTATATTCTTACTATTGCTGATTCCGGCTTCGGCTTATATTTATAAAAATGAGTGTAAAGAATCAGAAAAAATAGTTTCTGTGAAATTAAATCCACAATCAGATAGTATCCGTTTTTACTACAAAGACAAATCCGGTAACCTGTACAGGAGTATCAATAATCTTAAATTTGATGTAGAACAAAAAGATGAAGGATTGCGTTTTGCCATGAATGGTGGAATGTATATGCAAGATAATTCACCACAAGGTTTATTTATTCAAGACCATCGTATTGTGAAATCATTGAATACGGATATAGGATATGGAAATTTCTATTTAAAACCAAACGGTATATTTTATTTAATGAATGATAATAAGCCCGCTCTCTGTAAAACTGAAGATTTTCGTTTTTCCACATCTATACGTTACGCTACACAGTCAGGACCGATGCTTGTAATAGATGGAAAAATAAATCCTGTATTTAACATACAATCTACAAGTTTATATATCCGAAATGGTGTCGGCTTGCTGCCGGATAATAAAGTAATCTTTGCAATCTCAAAACAGAAAATTAATTTCTATGAGTTTGCTTCATTTTTCAAACAAGCTGGATGTACACAAGCCTTGTATCTGGATGGATATGTTTCAAGAATGTATCTGCCCGAAAAAAACTGGATACAGACTGACGGTGATTTTGGAGTAATAATAGGTTGCGTACACTAATGCCATCTGAATTGATATTATTAAGTACATCCAAAAATAATTCTTTTCTTTTATACTTCATTATCCTTCGCTGCATATTCCAGTGCCGCATAAAAGTCTTCTCCGAATTTTCTTATCAGCGCATCTTTTAAAAACACATAAACAGGAACTTTTAATTTCTTACCCAACAAACACGCTTCACTGCAGATATCCCATACATCGTAGTTTACAGCCGTTACGGTTTCCATCGGTTTGATGCGTACAGGGTATAAATGACAAGAAATAGGCTTCTGAAAGTCCACAACGCCATCACGCCATGCATTTTCTATTCCACATACTATCGTGCCGTCATCGGCATAATTTATATAAGCACAAGCCCCACCGTCAATTAGTGGTGTTGCAAAGGAAGTATATTCATCATCGGGTTCATCCACGTATGTACCTTGTTTTTCAATAGCCGCGATACCTTCAGCGGTCAGGTATTTTTTTATTTTCGGGAAAATCTTTTTTAATATTTTGGTTTCCGCCTTTTCCACGGGTGCACCGCTGTCGCCTTCTACGCAGCAGATGCCTTTGCATTTTTTCAAGTTGCAAACAAACTCTTTTTCCACTACATCATCACTGATTAATATATCGTCTATTAAAATCATAAGTTATTTATTTTCCCAAAATAAAAATACAAGGCTTTTTATTTAAATCAGGTTTTATTTTTTTCCAGTCAGCTATAGTTTGTGTTTGAATAAATTCATCTTTTGCCATAAGGTTGCAGGCAATACACAAAAGTGTATCCGGTTTGCAATATTTTAAGAGTTCTTCAAGTGTCTTGTTGTTTCTAAAAGGCGTATCCATAAAGAGCTGGGTATGATTTTTTTTAGCAAAACTTTCAAGCTGAATAATCTTATTTTTCCGCTCTGTTTGTTCAATAGGCAGATAGCCGTTAAACGTAAAAGATTGCCCGTTGAAACCGCTTGCCATTAATGCCATCATCATGGAGTTGGGACCAGATACAGGTACGACTTCAACGCCCATTTCGTGTGCCAGTTGCACCACCTGAAATCCGGGGTCGGCAATGCAAGGCAGACCTGCTTCTGAAATGATACCTATGTTTTTATCTTGTTTTATTTCATCTAAAATTGAAAAATGCACTTGATAGTCTTTGTGTTTGTCTAATATCTTAAAAGTACATGAATTAATATCTTTTGTTTTCAAAACACCTTTAAGGAGTCTTCGTGCTGATTTTATTTCCTCGACAATATAAATATCCGTTGATGCTATTATCGGGACGAGATGTATCAGGCTTACATAGTTGCCTTCATGCAGTGTGTTGGGTATCAGAAAAAGTTTGCCGTAAGCCATTTCGCAATATTACAAAAAATCCGACCTCGTAGGTTGGTTGGCGGCGGCTTCGCCGCCGCCAACCAATAAAATCAATACTTTTTTAATAAAGTATACCCAACCTACGAGGTTATTTAGTTATTTTGCATCTATATGAAATTACCTTTATCTTATTTCCATAACGATGATGTCGTTTTTTTGGCTAAAGACTTATTGGGCAAAATCCTGTTTACAAATATAGATAACCAAATTACCGCCGGAATAATTACCGAAACAGAAGCCTACTGCCAGTCGGAAAAGGGATGTCACGCCTATAACGGCAAACGCACCCGGCGCACGGAAATCATGTTTCAGCAGGGCGGATATGCTTATATTTATCTTTGTTACGGTATGCATTATTTATTAAATATAGTAACGGGTAAAAAGGATGTGGCACAAGCCGTATTAATCAGAGCGATATATCCTACTATTGGCATATCAGTCATGCTTGAGCGCAGGCATCAAACTAAATTAAATAAGAATATATGCAAAGGTCCTGCCAAAGTGGCTCAAGCGCTAGGCTTGACTAAATCACAAAATGAGACGCTACTGCAAGAGCAAACCATTTGGTTGCAAGAAAATGATTATCCACTAAGTGACGGTTTAATTACTACTTCAAAGAGAATAGGTATAGACTACGCCGGAGCTGATGCTGATTTGTTGTGGAGGTTTAATTTAGAATATCACACTCTTTAACGCTTCACTATTATAATCTTTCCTAACTTTCACTCTAAATGAAAGGTATAGTTATATTATTTTCTTTATTCATTTGTCTGAGTTGCAATCATCCTGAAAATTGCTCTCAAGTTAATTTAGGCTTATTGCCACTCGGGAAAATAAAGCTTGCAAATATGATTACAGTAAAAAATGCACTCGAAAAATATTATGGTTTTAATGTCGTCTTGTTGCCAGAAACTGTTCTTCCTCCAAATGCATTCACACCAGTAAAATCTCCGCGTTACCGTGCAGACAGCCTTCTTCTATATCTGCAAAAAATAAAGCCTGATTCAGTAAATTATATAATGGGCATTACCGAGGCAGATATTTCAACTACCAAAAAAGATGCATCAGGCAAAATAAAAAATCCTGCCACAAAATATGCAGATTGGGGGATTATGGGCTTGGCTTTCCGCCCCGGAAACGCAGCTGTTATTTCTACATTCAGGATAAAATCTTCAGATAAAGCATTATTCGCTCAACGATTAGAAAAAATTGCTCTTCATGAGTTGGGACATAATCTGGGACTTCCTCATTGTCCGTCTAAATCTTGTTTTATGAACGATGCTAACGAATCTATATCAACGATTGATAATGAAAAAACGGAATTATGTTCAAGCTGCAAGCAACACCTACGAGGTCAATTTGCATACTGAATTTTATACTCGGCTGATTATTAAGGATTTAAAAATTCGACCTACGAGGTGGATTGCCAAACTACGAGGTCTTGGCAATCAAATACAACTCTTTACAGGTGATGCGTTCATAATAGGTTCCCAGTACATATTTTAGCGATGCGGGTTCATTGTAGTATTTTCGCAAAGTTTTGTTGGCTAAAGAAAATGCCTTGTCGGTTAAGCAACTGCTCGGGTTCTGCGACCTGCATTGCACAACTTGAAATCCGGCTTCTTCAAACAAATGTTTTAAAGATTTTTCAGTATAATGGAAATAATGGTTTTCTGGTTGAAACCAACGCCATTTTTGTTTTAATACTTTGCTGAAAAAACAGCCGAAATCAGGGACGCGTATAAATATATGAGCTTGAGAATTTAAATGTGGATGCAGGCTTTTCAAGAATGATAATGGCTCTGAAAAATGTTCTAAAGAATGCCACATCGTAATGATATCAGCCTTTTCACCAATTTCTTCAACAGAATCTTTAACAGTAAGCCCAAGTTGGTCGGTATATTTTCGTGCATCTTTTGAAAGTTCCACACCATAAACACTATAACCAAACCGACGTGCTTCATCTATAAAATAGCCCTTATCACAACCTACATCAATAATATTTGCAGCTTCGGGCTTTGTTTTTTTTATATCAGCAAGGAGTTTGAGTTGTTCCGGCCATCTCGAAAAACGTCGCAATTCACTTTGGAGTGAAATATTGTTTTTACGCAAGGTGTAATTTTCTTTGTAATAAGTAGTTTCTTTTTCGCTCGAAGTGTGCTGATTATATACAATACCACAGTTCTCACATTTGATTAATGATGTTTGATCTAACAAAAAGATATTTGTAGCAGTTGACTGACAAATTTTACACGAAACATTTCCCATTTTTATTACCTATATATCTTACAAGGATGAAATTAACTTTTAAAAACAGTATTAACAAACAGAGCGGGATATTTACTTTTTACGAACATAAATCAACTTTTCCACTTCTGCCACTACTTCATCTGCGCTGTTTTTTATTGTGGCTGAAAATGGATAATCTTTCTTGCCTAACTCATCTATTTCGGATTTTACTTTCTTCAGCGTTTCTTCCTCTATTTCAAAAACGGCTTTTACAGTGCCTGTGCCGGGTTTTTTAAACTGAATACTTGCTGCTTTATCCCATACAATATAGCCCTTGCCCAAATACTGTGTGATGATAAATACAAAGAACGGATCGCACATGCTGTATAATGAACCTCCGAAATGTGTACCAAACAAATTTTTGTTGTACCAGGTGCTTTTTAGCTGAACTTCTATTCTTGTAAAATTGTCATTTACTGCGGTTACCGAAATACCGGCACCTAAATAAGGCGGATACCAGTTAATTTTCTTGATATCATTTTTGAGTGAAAATCCTTTTGCCATATTTTAACAGTCTGAACGACGAAAATAAAAGTAATCCTAAGTTTTTGAGCCTTTTATTCTTTATTATTACATAAAACTTTATTTTTGAGCCTTGTTCATGAAACGCATTCTATCGCTTATCTTTTTTTCTGTCTGTCTTTGTTTGGCTTCAGCTCAGCAATTGCATTATTATCTCAACTACGAGATGCAAAACAGACTGGAAAGATATTTGTCAGGAAGCTCCGGTGTACATACTGCTGTGAAGCCTTATAATATGTCCGAGATTCTTAAAGCTATACCGGATTCTGCCTTGCAGGAATTGGGTTTTATTACAGACTCGACAGATAAATTCAGATTAGGCTTAACGAAAGGTGATTTTTTATCAGTATCTGCTAAAAAGAAGAAATTTTATTTTGCCTTAAACCCGATTATTGATGCACAAGTAGGATACGATGTCTTGGACAAAAAACTAAAATATGCCGTAGGTTATGGGGCAAAATTTGAAGCGAATCTGGGCAGAAAAGTCAGCCTGTCATTTACCTATCAAGGCGACTTTGAGAAAATGGATAATCAAGTTACTGCTTATGCCCAAAAATACGGTGTATTGGCAGGCTATCGCAAAGCGCATTTCGGCAAAAACGGACTGCGATCAGATATGATGAGTGGCTATATCCGATTTGCACCTAATAAATATGTCAATTTAGAGCTGGGCAACGATAAAGTATTTTGGGGCGATGGCTATCGTTCTTTGTTTTTGAGTGATAATGCGTCTAATTTTCCATATTTAAAAATGTCCACGCAGTTTTGGCGTATAAAATATACCTACTTACTGGCTGGCATGCGCTCGGGTGATACTTACGGATTTAATACGGAGAATAATTATAAAAACTTCAAAACAAAATTTGGTTCATTTCATTATCTGAGTGTTGATGTTGCCAAATGGATGCAGTTTGGATTTTTTGAAAGCGTAGTATGGTATCATGCCGATTCGTTGAGAACAAGAGGAATGGAGTTTTCCTATTTGATTCCGTTGGCATTTCTGCGGCCTATAGAATATGCACTCGGTTCGCCTGATAACGTGTCATTTGGTATTTCTATGAAATTTAATCCAAACGACAAACAACATATTTACACACAAATTTTGTTTGACGACATGGATGTGCGGGCTGCCCGAGCGGGCAAGGGTTTTTACCGTACAAAAATAGCTGCACAAATCGGCTATAAAGCTTTTGATATCTTCAAGCTCAAACATCTCGATTTTCAAACGGAATTAAATATAGTAAGACCATACGTGTATGCACACAAATCGCCACAGCAAAACTATGCCAATTTCAACCAATCGCTGGCACACCCGGCGGGAGCAAATTTTATGGAAAGTTTGGTTTTTGTAAATTATTGGTATAAGCATTGGACAGCAAATTTAAAATTCCAGTATTTAGTTCAGGGGCTTGATGAACCCTTTGCGCATAATGGAAGCAATATTTTTATCTCTGATTATATGCTGGGTTCCAACCTCAATCAGGCTTATGGCAAAACATTTTTGCAAGGCGTGAAAACGAGGATGTATAGTGTAGAAGCCAGAGGCGGTTATTTAATTAACCCGAAAATAAATTTGTCGACAGAAGCTTTTTTGAATTTCCGCTACCGCGAAAATAAATACTTCAAAGAGCAAAATCTGTTGTTTGGCATAAGCCTCCGCACCAATATCTTTAATCGGTATACGGATTTTTAACAACATATCAGCTTGTAATAGCCTGTTTTTATA
>DAOQII010000002.1:0-27639 GCA_035339455.1 Chitinophagales bacterium | reverse complement strand
ATATGATGAAGGTTATTTTCTTCATTTTTATAACTAATCAGCATAAACTATGCCATTGCCTTGCGCAACAACACGTTCATGTCTGTTTTTTCACGCACGATGCTTTCCAATTTATCAATGGCAACTCGTTCCTGCGTCATCGTATCCCGTTCGCGAATGGTAACGGTATTGTCTTCCAAGGTCTGATGGTCAACTGTTATACAGTAAGGCGTACCAATGGCATCCATACGGCGGTAGCGTTTGCCTATGCTGTCTTTTTCTTCGTAAAAAGTGCGTCCTACAAAACGAAGTGTATCCATGATTTCACGGGCTTTTTCAGGCAATCCGTCTTTTTTAACCAAAGGCAACACTGCCACTTTTATAGGAGATAATGCCGGTGGAATATTCAGTACAACACGTGTTTCGCCATTTTCCAGTTTTTCTTCTTTCAAACCATCACTCAGTACTCGCAAAAACATGCGGTCTAATCCGATAGACGTTTCGATGACATATGGTATATAATTTTGATTGAGTTCAGAGTCGAAATATTGCATTTTCTTACCTGAGTATTCCTGATGTCTGCCCAAATCATAATCTGTACGAGAGTGTATGCCTTCTAATTCTTTAAATCCAATAGGGAATTTGAACTGGATATCTTCTGCTGCATCAGCATAGTGTGCTAATTTTTCATGCACATGGTAGCGCAAGTTTTCTTGTGCCGTACCGAGTGCCAAATGCCATTTCATTCGGGCTTTTTTCCAGTAGTCAAACCATTCTTTTTGTGTGCCGGGTTTGATGAAAAACTGCATTTCCATTTGCTCAAATTCGCGCATACGGAAGATAAACTGGCGTGCTACTATTTCATTTCTAAATGCTTTTCCTATCTGGGCAATACCAAACGGAATTTTCATACGTGCTGATTTTTGTACGTTAAGGAAGTTGACAAAAATACCTTGTGCCGTTTCCGGTCGAAGATAAATCGTGTTTGCATCATCAGCAACAGAGCCTAATTTGGTATCGAACATCAAATTAAACTGACGCACATCTGTCCAGTTTTTAGAACCTGAAACTTCACATACAATTTCGTATTCTTCGATTAATGCCTTGTAGCGGGCGAAATCTGCTGCTTCCGCCGCCTTGATATATTCTGCTTCCAGAGTTATAGCTTTGGCATAATCGCGTGAGGCTTTTGCTTTTTCTTCAACAGATGCATCCGATAAATTCTTTTTGGTTAATTCTTTTTCGCCTTTCTCCCGCAGTTTTTCTATTTTTTCTTCTAATAAAACATCTGCCCTGTAGCGTTTTTTTGAATCTTTATTATCAATTAACGGGTCAGAAAAAGAATCGACATGCCCGCTGGCTTTCCATGTAGTAGGATGCATAAAAATGGCGGCGTCAATTCCCACAATATTCTCATGCATTTGCACCATGCTCTTCCACCAGTATTCTTTGATGTGATTTTTCAGTTCAGCCCCAAAAGGACCGTAGTCATATACGGCACCAAGGTTATCATAAATTTCACTCGACGGAAAAATAAATCCATATTCTTTACAATGCGCTATTATTTTGGGCAAATCTACCTGACTCATGTCGCAAAGATAAGTAAAAATGGCAATTTGAAAATGCTATATCTGTTGTGTTTAATAGTCGAAAGGTTAACCATTAAGAAGTTAAGTGCCATTAAGAACTTGGCTTAATTACCTTCATGCCTTAATGGTTCAAATAATAAAACCATTAAGAAGTTAAGATGCATTAAGAAATTGTCTTCATTCCCTTGATACCTTAATGGTTTAAATAATAAAACCATTAAGAAGTTAAGATGCATTAAGAATCTGTCTTCATTTCCTTCATGCCTTAATGGTTCAAAAAATAAAACCATTAAGAAGTTAAGATGCATTAAGAAATTGTCTTCATTTCCTTCATGCCTTAATGGTTCAAAAAATAAAACCATTAAAATGTTAAGTGGTATTAAGAATTTAGCTTAGTATTCTTCATGCCTCAAGGTTCAAAAAATAAAACCATTAAGAAGTTAAGTACCATTAAGAACTTGGCTTAGTATTCTTCATGTCTTCATGGTTTAAAAAATAAAACCATTAAGAAGTTAAGATGCATTAAGAATCTGTCTTCATTTCCTTCATGCCTTAATGGTTTAAAAAATAAAACCCTTAAGTGGTTAAGAATTTCTCGGAACTCATCTGCTGTTACAATAAAGTTTCTTCTACGTGCGGGTAATGAGTAGGGTAGTCCGTGGTGAAGTGCAAACCTCTGCTTTCTTTTCTGAGTAACGCACTTCTGGTAATTAAATAACCTATAGTAATCATGTTACGAAGCTCTAGTAGTTGCGGAGATATCGTAGTGGTTTCATACAGCTCTTCCGTTTCTTTAAACAATAAATAGAGACGTTCCTGAGCGCGTTTTAAACGCACGTTATTACGCACGATACCCACATAATTGCTCATAATATCTTTAAGTTCTCGAATGCTCTGTGTTATAATGACCATCTCTTTCGGGTCACTTGTTCCGGCAGCGTTCCATTCAGGAATTGCTTCTGTCGGATAGGATATTGCATCAATCTTCTCAGCAACATCCTCAAAGATGCGATGAGCATATACTACAGCTTCCAGCAGAGAATTACTGGCCAAGCGGTTGGCTCCATGCAATCCGGTATGACTGCATTCTCCACAAGCATATAGATTATTTATAGATGTTCTGCCATATTCATCTACATCTATACCGCCACAAGCATAGTGTGCGGCAGGTACAACAGGTATCATGTCTTTGAATACATCAATACCAATAGATTTGCATTTTTCATAAATATTTGGAAAATGGTGTAAAAAATTCTCTTTGTCCATGTGGCGGCAGTCGAGATACATACAGTCTTCACCACTTTTTTTCATTTCATTATCTATGGCGCGGGCAACAATGTCGCGTGGAGCAAGCGATAAACGGTCGTCATAATATTGCATAAATTCTTCTCCGTTCTTTCGCTTCAAAATCCCTCCGTCACCGCGCACGGCTTCAGTAATTAAGAAATTGGGACTTACATTGGGTTCAAATAATGCAGTAGGATGAAATTGTACAAATTCCATATTATTTACTCTGCCTTTGGCTCGGTAAACCATTGCTACGCCATCGCCGGTAGCTATAATAGGATTAGTAGTGGCTCTGTAAACCTGTCCAAAACCACCTGTAGCCAATAGCGTAATTTTACTTTCTATTTTCTCAATTTGGTTGGTGAGACGGTTAAGTACATATACACCATAACATCTTATATTAGGCGTTACACGAGTAATGATACTTCCCAAATGATGTTGGGTAAGTAAGTCTATGACAAAATGATGCTGTGAGATTTCTACATTTTTTTGCTGATGTATCTTTTCCAATAATGCCCTTTCAATTTCTTTTCCGGTTACATCTTTGTAATGCAGCACCCGAAATTCGGAGTGACCGCCTTCTCTGCCCAATTTATAATCTCCATCTTCATCTTTATCAAAATTTGTTCCCCATGCTATAAGTTCATTTACCCGCTCTCTGCCTTCGCGTACCACTAACTCTACCACCTCTTTGTCGCATAGTCCGTCACCGGCAATTAGGGTATCTGCTATGTGTTTTTCAAAATTATCTTTCAAGAAATCCGTTACAACAGCTATGCCGCCTTGTGCATATTTCGTGTTGCATTCATCTTCATTCGCTTTGGTAAGTATAAGAATCTTTTTATCAGGGAATCGTTGTGCAGTTTTAAGTGCGAAGCTCAGACCGGCTATACCCGAACCAATAACTAAAATATCTCTCATACTGTAAAATTAAGTAAAATTGACGATGCAATCAATTGTGATTGTAATTTCTAATCCAAGAAGGTACGATTGGTATAATATTAGAGAGAAAGAGGGCTGTTGAATTTATTTTTTAGCATTTATTAACGAATAAAACCCCATGTGACTGTAACAATTTCCTTTAAATTGCGTTATCTGTTCTATGAAAAATTTTGGCAAATATTTTATTCTCATTTTGTTTCTGATTATAGTATTCAGAGAAATGCTGTTCAAATTATTTGTACATTATGAATTTAAATCATACAGGAAATTAATGACTGTACCTGCTTCAATTTTAGATAAAGATAAAAAAGTAAATAGTAATAATATTGGAGTTGACATTGTTGTAGAAGATTGTCTAAAACAGACAGCTGGTGATTTACAGTTTACCTTTACAACTTGTTCATCAAATCCACATGAATTAAGAAATACGCATAAGGCAAACTGTATAGGTTATGCACAATATTTCACATATTTATTTTATAAATATGATAGTTCAATATGGCAGGCAAAACCTGCAATTGGAGAGATTAAGATGTGCAAAATCAATCTGAATAAATTAATTAAACACCCTTTCTTTAAAGAACATGATTTTGTAATTATTTCGAATTTAAAAACCGGTGAAAAATTTGCAATTGATCCGGTAGTTTACGACTATTTTCATATCAAAAGTATAAACTTCTAAAACTATTACTATGAATAAAATCAGTAGTTTCATTATTGCATGTTTACTGTTTTTTACAGCAAGTGCACAAACCAAATCTGTTCAGTTTTCAGCTGCACTGGAAAACAAGTATGCAATAAGTTCCGACAGTGCAGATGTATATTTGTACCTGAAAGTAACCGGCAATGAATTAAAGTCAGATAAAAAACGAGCTCCTTTAAATCTCTCCATAGTCTTGGACAGAAGTGGCTCTATGCATGGTGAAAAATTAGAATACGCAAAAAAGGCTGCTGCATTTGTCGTAGAGCAATTAAATGCTGATGATATCGTTTCTATAGTGGATTATGATTCTGATGTAGAAGTAGTAAGTGCATCTGATTTTGTAAAAAACAAACAAGTACTTACTGAAAAAATTAATAAGATTTTAGACCGGGGTTCTACAAATCTGAGTGGGGGGCTTTTGGAAGGATATAAGCAAGTGTTGTCTACTAAAAAAGAAGGATTTGTCAATCGTGTATTATTGCTGTCAGACGGATTGGCCAATGTGGGAATTACCGATACGGCAAAGCTCAAAGATTTAGTACAACAAAAATTTAAAGAAACAGGTATTAGTGTTTCTACATTCGGATTGGGCGAGGGGTTTAATGAAGACTTGATGACGGCTATGGCAGAAAATGGTGGCGGTAATTATTACTATATTGACAGTCCGGATAAAATTCCGGGAATTTTTGCCAAAGAGCTGGACGGCCTATTGTCTGTTGTAGCGCAACAAGCAAAAATCTCAGTCAGTTACGCATCTGAATTTTTAATTCCGGAGAAGACTTATGGCTACAATCATAAAATGGAGAACATGCGACTACTCATTTCTCTTAATGATGTTTATTCTAAAGAAGAAAAAAATATACTGGTCAAATTCAAAATCAAAAAACCGTTTGTGCAAGATTTAGTTTTCACTTCTACATTGAATTATATCGATGCGCAGTCATATAACACGGAAAATATAGTTGTGGTAAACACCCTGCATCTTACCAGAGATACCATTTTGATAAAACAAAATTTAGATAGTACGGTAAGTGAAATGGTGGTTATGTTTGAAGCTACAGAAATGATGGATGATATCATGCGCGATATCGATCAAGGAAATTATACAATAGCTGCTTCAAAAATGGAGAAAGTTTCCGGTTTTGTAAACGCCAATCAAAGCAAGGATAAAACCGGAAAAATTAATAAGGTAAAATCTAATGTCGATAAATATAAAGAAGACATCAAAGATATTGATAAAAAGAATGTTTACGAGAAGTCTAAAATTCAGAAATCGACGAAATCTAATAATTACAATATCAAGAAAAGCAAGTAATTTTTCATTCAGACTGATTAAAATCAAAATTTTCTATTGAAGAATATTGAGTGACATAATTATCTTATATTTATTGATGCACAAAAAAATAGTATCATTCCTGCTAATTTGTATGTCCATAAATATGGGCATTGCACAAGAGTATAAAGGCGCCATCGGCTTGCGTTTTGGCTATGGCTGGGGTTTAAGCGGAAAATATTTTTTCAACAGCAATGGCTATGGCAAAAGTTCGGGTCATGCCATTGAGGGCTTGCTTAGATACGGATATCATGGAGTAGTATTCACAAAACCCGGTATCAATATTTCTGCATTATATGAAAAACACTGGATGCTGAGCCGGGACGAACGTTGGAGTTTTTTATTAGGTGGCGGTCTGTCATTGGGCTATGGAAATAAAAGCACGACGAATATTTTTGCATTTGGTATCGATCCTATACTTGGTGTGGATGTTTTATTGCGCAAGTTTCCGATAAACTTTACTTTCGATTATAAGCCTACTATCTATTTTGATAAATACATTCGCAATAACTCTATAAAAGTAAAACCCAGCGTATCTTATTACGAAATTGCACTTTCTGTGCGATATGCCTTTACCGGAAAATCATACCGGCGACGGTAAAAATAGTGTAAGATAAAAGGTACATGCCGGAAGTGAAAACAGCAACCCGTCAAAACGATCTAAAAATCCGCCATGTCCCGGCAACGCTGAGCCTGAATCTTTAATTTGCAAACTGCGTTTTATCATGCTTTCTGCCAAGTCTCCATAAGTGGAAGTAATAGTAGTAATTATGGCTAAGGCAATATAGGTTGTAAGACTAACCGGTTGGTGCGTCCATTTTGGAAATAAAAGAAACACGAGATAGGCAAACAAAACAGAACCTGCCATTCCACCAAAAAATCCTTCCCATGTTTTCTTAGGCGAAATGCGCTCAAATAATTTGTGCTTGCCGAAAAATCTTCCGGCTAAATAAGCAAATGAATCATTAGACCAGGCAAAAATCATAATGGCTAAAAGATAATGCCAGTTGTATCCACCATCGTGGAAGGCAAGCAGACTGGAAGATGACAAAGGTATAGCCAGATAATAAATCGGCATAGAATTTAAAACAACATTATAAAACGGTCGTTCGCTTTTGGTGTACATCTCTATTACCAGCCAGGTAAGCGGGAAGCCACACACAAAAGACATATACATCAGCGGTAGTTTTTTTGCAGCCACTAAATAAACGATAACGAATGTGATTACTCCGAAAATTAAGTTGATATACTTATACAGTGTTTTCCATCTCGGAGTAGCAACTAATAAGCCGTCAATGATTGTTTGATATTCACTAATACACAAAACCACAATTAATCCGAATAAGATACCGAACGAATACTGATTCCAAATAACAGAACCAATCATTACAATTAAAAAAATAATGCCTGTTGCAATTCTGGTACCTATATCATTCATAAAAAATCAGATTAAATTCATAAAAAATCAGGCAAAGGTACTTCTTTTCTGTTTAGATAAATAAATCATGCCAAAAAATAAAGCAATAAACAAAGGTGTAAAGATTAATAATTCCCGATAAGTAGGAAAATCCGGATTGTCCATATTGACTGTATAAAGTCCTTTGTTACTCAAATAAATGGCAACGACTTGTGCCCCATTATTGATTAAATGTGCGAATATACTGGCCCATAAACTGCCACTGTAATAATATATATAACCTAACAACATGCCCAAAAATATACGCGGCAAAAATCCTGAAAATTCTAAGTGTATCAAGCTAAACGCAATAGAAGAAAGAAAGATAGCAAGATGAATATTCATTTTTTCTGAGAAAAAGCGCTGCATGGTTCCTCTGAAAAACCATTCTTCACAGATGGCTGGTAACACGGCCACAGTAATTAAATTTAAAATAAGAGTAGAAACAGAAGTACCGGCAGTGAGTGCCAAAACAATTTCTTTGTAATCTCCTTGCATACCCTGAAACCAGTTGCTGATGCCCAATGACTTATTCAGAAAAAAAGACACGTTAATGAGTGGATAAAATGAGATAATCAATAATGGAATTAAGGCAATTAAAACAAGATTAAATGACTTGTCTGCTCTGTTATACTGCAGCCAGTTCTTTTGTTTTTGTTTGGAAAAAATGATGGCGGGTGCCAAAAAACTAAAAACGGTAGCCAGCATCTGCGCATATCTGAATGCATTCAAATCTTTATGTTTCTTCATTAGCGTTGACATATCTGCAACATCCAACCCATACGAGAGATATAATAATCCAGCGCTGAGTAATTGCCCTGCAATAAAACAAGCAACAAAAATGCCCATCAATATCAAAAATTGAGTAAATCCGTCTTTTTGGTTAATGCCATACAAGAGTTTGTTTTGCCCCAACTGTAAGTCATCTAAAATAGTTTCGCTCATTATGTATCTTTGTGTAAAAGTAACGGAGTTTTTTTGAATTGCAGCTTTAAAATTCACTTGTTTCTTTCATCTAAAATAATACTACGATCGTAACTATAGGCAACATACAACTTGGAGATTTTCCTTTTCTGCTCGCACCCATGGAAGATGTGAGTGATCCTCCATTTCGTTATGTATGCAAGCAATATGGTGCCGATTTAATGTACACCGAGTTTATTTCTTCGGAAGGGCTGATACGCCATGCTAAAAAAAGTCTTCAAAAATTAGACATCTTCGATTTTGAAAAACCGATTGGCATACAGATGTTCGGTGGCGAAGAAGATGCCATGGTAGAAAGTGCACGCATTATAGAACAGGCAAAACCGGATTTAATTGATATCAACTATGGTTGCCCTGTCAGTAAAGTAGTCTGTAAAATGGCCGGTGCCGGTATTTTGCAAGACATACCCAAAATGGTGCGTTTGACAGCACAAGTAGTAAAAGCGACAAAACTTCCTGTTACAGTAAAGACACGCTTAGGCTGGGATGAAAACTCTAAAAATATAGTAGAAGTAGCAGAACGTTTACAAGATATCGGCATTCAGGCATTGAGTATACATGGCAGAACACGAAAGCAAATGTATAAAGGCGAAGCAGACTGGACGCTAATTGGTGAAGTAAAAAATAATCCTCGCATGCATATTCCCATATTCGGGAATGGTGATATTGATACTCCGCAAAAAGCGATAGAATATAAAAACCGCTACGGTGTGGATGGCATTATGATAGGCAGAGCTGCCATTGGTGCGCCCTGGATATTTCAACAAATGAAAGGATTCCTGTTTGAAAACAAACTTATACCCGAGCCTTCTATTGAAGAAAGAATACAAGTAATCAAAACTCATTTGCAAAAATCTATAGAATGGAAAGGAGAAGTTTTGGGCATTTTAGAAATGCGCCAGCATTACAGTAATTACCTGAAAGGATTACCCAACATAAAGCTATTCAGAGCCAAGCTGGTAACCACCAACCAACGTGAGAATTTATTCACTATATTGGATGAGATTCTTCAAACTTATCAGCTTATTCATAATATAGAATAATATGTAACAAAGATAAAATATGACTGTACAATTCAAAGCCAAAATAGTGAAAGATGAAAAGATGGATGTCTTTTATATTCCATTAGAGCTAGACGTAGAAAAAACATTTGGCAAGAAAAGATTCAAGGCTAAAATCTGGTATAACGATGTACTTTATCGCGGTTTAATTGCAAAATATGACGGTGGCTATTTCTTGATGATAAACAAGGCTATCCGCGCTCAACTCAACAAAAAAGCAGGCGATATCGTCAACGTGAAAATTGAACAAGACCTTGAAGAAAGAATCGTTGAACTACCCACCGTTTTAGTTGATTTTTTTAATAGAGAAAATCTATTAAAATCCGTTTTTGATAAATTATCATACACTCATCAGAAAGAATATGTACAATGGATAACTTCGGCAAAACGTGAGGAAACCCTGCAAAACAGAATGATAAAACTGAAAGAAATGCTGGAAGAAAAACTGAAAAAATAATGCTCATCTGGTTACTCATATCGCTTATGCTTACTGTCGCTTATGTCGGCATTATGTGGACGTATAAAAATGAATGGGAAGAAATCAAAGAAACCCACGATTTGAGAGAAGAATGTACAACACGTGTTTCTGTTATCGTACCTGCCCGGAATGAAGAAAAATACATAGGCAATATTTTAAAGGATTTACTCGACCAGATTTATCCTGCTTCCCTCGTGGAGATAATTGTAATAGATGATTTTTCGGAAGACAATACATTCTCCATCGCTGCTTCATATAGCAAAGCAAATACGACGATAAAAGTTTTACAATTAAAAGATAGTCTGGATAAGAATACCATTACGGAAGCTTATAAAAAAAGAGCCATCGAATATGGCATAGCACAAGCAAACGGTACGCTGATAATAACAACCGATGCCGATTGCCGACTGCAAAAGCACTGGCTGCACAGCATTGTTTCATTTTATGAAAAAGAAAAATGTGCATTAATTGCCAGTCCAGTCGGATTTTATAATGACCATTCCAAATTTCAGCATTTCCAATCCTTGGATTTTTGTGGCATGCAAGCTATTACGGGCGCATCACTGAATATGAAAATTTTTAATATGGCAAATGGTGCAAATTTGGCTTTCGAAAAAAAAGCTTTTGATGAGGTAGGCGGCTATAAAAATATTGATAAAAATGCCAGTGGTGACGATATGCTTTTGGTTTATAAAATAGCACAGAAATTTCCGGATAAAATCCGCTTTCTAAAAAATAAGGCTGCCATTGTATTGACACATCCCGCAGAGAATGTTCAGGATTTTTTGCAGCAACGGTTCCGCTGGACAAGCAAAGCCGGGCATTATCAAGATAAACGCATCTCATTTATCTTATTATTGGTCTATCTGTTTGTGTGGAGTATTTGGCTTAATTTCTTTTTTGTATTTGGCAAAATCGCCTATTACCGCATTTTCCCCAATCCTACTATCTCTGCGCTATTTGAATTTCTTAATGTGTTTTTGATATTCATTATTCTGTTTATACAGATTTTATGCAAAAGCCTGATAGATTACACTTTTTTGAAATCAGCAACAAACTTCTTCAATCGCCACGATTTAATGCAATCCTTTGCATATAGCCAGCTTTTACATATCTGGTATATACCGTTTGTAGGCACCTTGGGTCTGGTTTTTCCATACCGCTGGAAAGGCAGAAAATTAAAATAAATTGTTTTATCCAGCTTGTCTCTATTGAGAGGAGAATTTAAGTGTGCTAAGTTCAGACATATTTCTTTTTTCAGAAGCTTGTTACTTTAAGCAGAACTAGATAAAATTGGATGCGTAGTAGTTTAGCCTTTATAATATGTTGATTTACAAACAGCATATTCTCAGTATAACACAATTGTGCTATCAAATCTTTATATTACCTAAAGTTTCAATAATGACTGAAAGTTCTGAATAACATTAACACAGCTATTGTATAACCGGAATGCACAACAAAGGTAACACATACCTAATATCCATGTGAAAATTAAGTTTCAATTTTGTCTGAAAGTTTTGAACTTTATAAAATTATTACAAACTAAAAAATGTACAAGATGAAAAAATTATTAGTTACCCTGGCCATCTGCACCGGATTAAGTGCATACGCCAATGATTCATTAACTGTTGCAAACAACTCCCAAGATGTTAATGAAAACGATTATGCTGAACGAAAAATATCAGCAATTACAGAAACAGGTATGAATTACATTTACGGCAAGCCGTTCTTTAGCATTTATCAAGCGGTTGGTGCCAAACTCAATCCGTATGTATTTATTGGAGAGGGTGTGGGTATTCAAATTCGCAATACCAACCAATGGCAGTTCCAGTTGCTTACCGATTTGCGTGTACATGCTTTAAATAAATGGGTTACACCGACATTTACCATTCAAGCCGGATTGAATAAAACCGGGAAAGCAGCCTTAACTAACGAAAAAACACAGAAGCAACTGGGAGAAAACAGTATGGCTTTAAATTTGGGAACAGGAGTTTTGTTTCGGGTAAAAGAAAATGCTTCTTTCAGCTTAACGGGTGGATATAACCTGAATACCGACTTTAAAACCAATTTTAATGGTGGTTTTGTGAGGTTTGCTTACCAGTTTTAGGTCTTATCATAATAAACAATCAAAAAGATTTTATCCGGAATAAATGAGATAAAATCTTTTTTTGTTTTCAAAACAAATTGAAATAATATTTACACGAAGCATTAATGGTTACATTGTATCTTCTGCCGTCAGTACCATAGGTGAGGAAGAAGTTTCCCCTGTTTAGTTCTACTTGGATGCCCATTCCATTTTTCTCTTTTGGGAAATAGGATAAATCACTTTCTGTTACGGCATATTTACCAAGATCAGAAACTATCCTGTAAAATGTATATTCTATTCCCCTGCTGTCGTTACCCGTAAATCTGATTAGAATGCCATTCTTGTTAGAATAATCCGAATTCCAGTATATCTCGTCATTTGCCTTGATAGGGTCATTCTTCATTTTTGATGTAGCACAATCATATCCTGTATATTTAATATGCTTTGGTACATACAAGCTTTTATTAAACACATCCACTCCATTTTTTACAAGTTTGATAGTGTTTGTCGCACCATAAATTAAATTAAGTTGGGCTTGTTGGCTATTGTATTGTGAAGTTCCAAAATGAATTTCGTAACGCTTATTTGTGTTAGGCGTAATAGATAGTTGGTTAATTTTCAACACGCCTGCGTCTATGGTAGATGTTCGATTGGTATCTAACGACACACTCCCATTCAATTCCGTTTGCGGTGTAAAATCAGAACAATTGACATCATAAGGAGTGCAATACTCGAAGATCTCAAAGTTGCCTTCTAATTTTCCAGTCAGCACATCAGAATAGGACTGTAAGCCAACGGCATGCAGCATCGAATCTGTATATGCCGCAAGCTGAGGCGGACCGGGTTCTTTTGGAGAACCCTCGTTTTCATTCTTCTGACACGACTGACCCACGATTATGCATATGAAAAGTGGTATTATATACTTCATATTTCTATTTTAAAAAATTAAAGGTAGCATTTTTTAGATAAATTTTATCAAATCATTAAGAACAATTATACTTCATATTTTTCATTACTTTTACTTCTGATGAACAATTTAGTCAGCCTTTACAATTTTTGTTGTTGCATTCCGTAAAAACGGGTAGGTTGTTGCTGTTGTGAAAAATTATAACCTGTCCCTCAAAAAGACAGGTTTTATTATAATAGATTAAGAAGAAAAAATGAGTATTACTATTACAAAAAATGTAAGCCCGGATGCAGCGAAAGATATTTTTGAGTTGCAACAAAAAATCAACGCCTTCGTCAACGGAGAAATACCCGAAGATAAATTCAAACATTTCAGGCTAACCAGAGGTGTTTATGGGCAACGACAACTGGGTGTGCAAATGTTTCGCATCAAAATACCGATGGGACGCATAACTCCGGCTCAGCTTGTTCGGTGTGCTGAATTGTCAGAGTTGTATGGATCTTCAAATCTGCATTTAACCACACGTCAGGATATACAGTTGCATTATGTAAAAGTAGATAACGCACCATTAGTTTGGGCAGGCCTCGAAGATTGCGGACTAACAGGACGCGAGGCATGCGGGAACACGGTGCGCAATATTACGGCTTCTGCAAGTGCCGGCATCGACAAAAATGAACCTTTTGACGTGTCGCCGTATGTTTATGCACTCTTTAAATATCTTTTGCGCAACCCGATTTGTCAGGATATGGGTAGAAAAATAAAAATTGCATTTTCTTCTTCAGAAAAAGATACTGCCTTTACCTACATACACGATTTTGGTTTTATCCCGAAAATTGAAAACGGCATAAGAGGATTTAAGGTAGTAGTTGGCGGTGGATTAGGCGCACAAGCTATATTGGCGCAAACAGCATTTGAGTTTTTGGAAGACGATAAAATAATTCCATTTGTAGAGGCAGGTTTACGTGTATTTGACCGTTACGGCGAACGCACCAGACGACATAAAGCCCGTATGAAATATTTGGTAAAAGAATTGGGGGTAGATCAATTTCTCACATTGATACAGGAAGAAATGAAAGCGAATGCTCATCTTGTTTTTCCAGTGGAAACTGACGGTTTTGAAAGCCCGCGTTCTCCCGAAATAAAACAAGTGCCGACAGTAGATATA
This sequence comes from Chitinophagales bacterium, assembly GCA_035339455.1. Taxonomy (GTDB): domain Bacteria; phylum Bacteroidota; class Bacteroidia; order Chitinophagales; family JADIYW01; genus JADJSS01. The sequence continues at coordinate 13,669 of DAOQII010000002.1, read as the reverse complement.
AAGGATAAAAAACGCTATGAAGACTGGCTCGAAACAAATGTTTTTGAACAAAAGCAACCCGGATTTTATGGGGTGTATTTAAAAGTAACCAAGGGTGATATCAAGCCCGACCAAGCCCGTGTTATTGCACAACTTGCTAACGATTTTGCATCGGATGATATGCGCATTACCATGAACCAAGGCATGTTGCTCAAGTATGTGCGTAAAGAAGCATTGCCTAAAGTGTATTCCGTTTTGGATAGCATGGGATTCGCGAATCCCGGCTTTGGTACCATAGCCGATATTACGACTTGCCCCGGAACTGACACTTGCAACCTTGGAGTGACCAACAGTATGTTACTGGCAGAAATTTTAGAAGATGTCATTCAAAAGGAATACTATGATTTGATTTTTGATAAGGCTATTCACATAAAAATGAGCGGCTGCATGAACTCGTGCGGACAACACATGAGTGCTGATATTGGTTTGCATGGCAGCTCTATTCGAGTAGGCGATAAAGTAGCTCCCGCTATGCAGATTTGCTTGGGTGGGGGAGTAGATAATAATGGTGTGGGAATGGCAGGAGATAAAGTAGTAAAACTGCCAACTAAAAAGATGCCTGAAGCGCTGCGTATTATCTTGGATGACTATGAAAATCATTCGGATGAGACAGAATATTTTAATAATTATTATCGCCGACAAGGAAAGAATTATTTTTATACATTATTAAAACCCATTGCTGATACTTCAAAATTTGTAGATGATGATTTTTATGATTATGGGCATGATGAATTGTTTACACCGGAGGTAGGCGTGGGCGAATGTGCCGGCGTATTTTATGATATGGTGAGTACGATTTTGAAAGATGCACAATTAAAACAAACAGAAGCTTTACAAGCATTGGATAACAGCAAGTATGCTGAAGCCATTTACTATGCATATACAGGTTTTGTTACTTCAGCAAAATCACTTTTATTGAGCAAAGAAGTAGAATGCAATACACAAATCAAAATCTTGCAAGATTTTGACCGGGTATTTGTAGTAACTGGAGAAATAACTTGCGAATGGGGCTTTGAAAAACTAGTGCTGAGCATCAATAAACATGAACCTGAACGCGAATTTGCCCAATCTTATGTGGGTGCTTATGAGCAGTTTTTAAACTCGGCTTTAGATTATCGTAATGCTACGATGAAAGCAGATAAACTGGTTAAAGAAAGCGATTATAAAGCTTAAAAATACATTCTATCAGTTTATACTGTATTATCTTTTGGTTTGATAATAACAGATGCAAGCACAGAGATTAACAAAATAGAGACGATAATACCCAAGGAAAGTAAAGTTGGTAATTTATACCAGTGAACAATACACATTTTTATCCCTACAAACATCAAGATTACGGATAAACCATATTTAAGAAATCTGAAATATTTGGTGATGCCTGCTAAAGCGAAATAAAGGGAGCGTAGCCCAAGTATAGCAAACACATTGGAAGTAAAAACAATAAATGAATCGGAAGTAATAGCGAGTATAGCCGGAATAGAATCTACGGCGAAAATTAAATCAGTAAACTCTATTAAAAGTAAAACGACAAACAGGGGAGTAGCATAATTTTTATGGTTAATCCTGACGAAAAAATTTTCTTCATACAGTTTGTCCGTAACCGGCATGAATTTTTTGAATAGGCGCACTAAAGGATTTTTATCCGGTTCCAGTGCTTTGTCTTCCTGCGTCAGCATTTTAATTCCAGTAAAAATCAGGAAAGCTCCGAAAATATAAATTATCCAATGAAATCGGGTGATTAAGGCTACCCCGGCAAAGATGAAAACCGCCCGCATGAGCAATGCTCCAATTATTCCCCAAAACAAAACTTTATGCTGGTATTTTGAAGGAATATTGAAATAACCGAATACCATGATAAATACGAAAATATTATCGATGCTCAATGATTTTTCGATAACATAACCGGTCAGGAATTCTACTGCCTTTGCTTTGCCGAGAAATGCATAAATCCCCAGATTGAAAATCATAGCTAACCCGATCCAAACCAAGCTCCATAATAATGCAGACCGAATACTGATTTCTTTATGTTTTCGGTTGAAAATACCTAAGTCAAGTGCCAGCATCAGTAAGACAAATGCGATAAAACCTGCCCAAGTCCAAATCGTTACTTCCATAGTATTTCTTTTTTTGAAAACAGATTGAGGTAAATAAAAGTTCCTTTACTAAATAATTTCTCAAAAATTTTAGCAGTAATTTATTTTTGACTATTTCAATCTAATGAGCAAGATAAAAATACTCGTTTTACCCCAAACAGCTACTTTTTATCTTTGACGACGAGCTTAATAGCACTACTGGTTCTAAGAGTGGAGTTGAGCGATATAGTCTGTATTTTTTTGCCGTCTTTTATCGCAATAGTGGCAGTATTCGGAGGTTCTTTTCCTAAGTTCTCTGCATGCAAAACCAGGTAATTTGTTTTTTGGGTAAGTTTAACTGTCAGTGATTGTTTTACTTTCGTTAGTAGCTTTTTATATACTATCGGTTTGTTGTTTAAGTATAAAGTAATAGAGTCGCCATCTTCGTTAAATCTGTCCCAATATTCAATAATGACAGAATCACCGGAAACCTCTATCGATTCTTTCACGTTAATTTCACGGTCGTTGATACGAGTGAGCGTGTCAAGAGTCGGCGTGGCTTTATCTTCTTTTTTTGCCAGTTGTGTTTCGTCTATAATTTGCTTTTTATTTTTATTGGTATACTGTGCCCAAGTCGAATCGAAATCGGGATTAAAATCATACAGGGTGCTGCGTCTGAAGTAGGCAGAGCGCAGGCATTGAAACATATCTTTATTGGCAAATTTTACTTTACAGACATCTTTTTTAGAATTTTGATTTAACCAAGTATCGGTGAATGTCAATTCATTTTCATCTTCATTTAAATCCCAAACGCCATTCAAACAATCAATCCAATTGTTGGCACTATTCTCGCGAATTAAGAAAATAGCTGTAATCTCCAGGCTACGGTTGGAGCAGATATTTCCACTCACATTATACTCGCCGAAATATTGTCCGTTGGTAATCTTTAAATTGGCATGAAAGGTATTGTAGGGCAGTACTTTCATGATCATCTGTACATCATAGGTATTATGGATATACTCGATAAAAGTACCTTGCCATTTTCCGTCAATATCTAAAGCTGAAGTATTGAAAAATGTACCAATCCCGATTGCTAACAAAACTAAAATCTTTCTCACGATGCAAAAATAAATATGCTGATAATGTTCTATCAAAATTGTTGCCAAAAGATGTGGATAAGCTTTGAAGGTTTTATAGTTTTATTCTTTTTCTTACTTCCTGCAACGTACGTGCAAGAAGTAGGCAACCACTTGTGCATCTTGCAATTCGGGATGAGCATGCACGGTTTCGTCATCAGGCATGGGTTCGTTTAAATACTCTATAGTAAATCCTGTTTGAATGAGCGTATTCAACCAATCACTCAAAGTAAGATGAAATACCGGTATTTCAAATTTTGGGAAATCTGTTCTTTTTTCTTTTGGCAAAGCAGAAAAAGTCCAACTTTCAATTTTATCGTCAGCAGCATTAAAGTAACCTCCTATTTCTATCGCATAAGTTATTCCGGTTTTATCTCTCAGGTTTTTGCGATGCGACATGCTAAAACAAGGATGTGTAATAGAAAATTGCATAAACCCTCCTGGTTTTAGCACACGATAGGCTTCTTTCAGCGCTTCTTCCACATCGGGGATATCCATCAACGACATAAATGCCGTTGCAAAATCAAATGTATGATCCTGAAAAGGCAAACGTGAGGCATTTGCCACTTGATACTCAATAGCAGACGCTGAGCTTGTTCAAACTGACTTGCATAGTTGATAAATACTGGCGACACATCAATGGCCTGCATGTGAGCACCAGCATTTGTTAATAAGCAGGTATTATGCCCTTCGCCACATCCGATATCCAAACCGTATTTTTCCGTTATTTCGGGCAGTGCTTTCATAAAAGCAGGAGTATTGAGAAAATCTCTATAGGTGTCATAACCCAACCGGGCTAAGGTCGTCCAGGTGGTGGCATTGTCATCCCAATATTTTGCAGCTGTTTTCTTGGTCATTTTTTTTGTATAAATATATAAAGATATGGACTATGGTAATACCAACTAAAATAAAGACAAATTGGCATAAACCTACCAACTATGCATCACTTATTATTGAGGCATTTGACCTGTGCAGGTATAATTGCAGGTAATGGTGTAGCTGTTCGTATAGGCAGTTTGCGAGGCCTGTATATTTAGAGAAAAATCGGGCGTATGCAAATAAGTACAACTGGAATCAATGGCAGCATTGGACTCTGTCAGGTACTTTTCTTCGCTGATAACGGTGTATTGTCCTGCCGGTAATGAGATGGTATAATTACCCAAGCTATCGGTTGTAAAAAACGTATAAACGGGTGTAAATGGCATAGCAACACTTCCCTGACGCACATAAAACTTTTGCATAGCGCTGGGATGATACATAGCCAACTGATCTAATAACTCTTGTGGTGGTGCAGCTCCACCACAGTAATCGCTATTGTTTTCTACATTTCCATTAATTGTAATATTGACATTATTTCCAATGGGCACACAAGCATTTAAGAAAAGGATTGAAAATAATACTGCAAAAAGAAATTTATTCATACTTACTCAGATAAGATCTAGAATCTTTTAGTTGCATTCAACCATATAAATTCAACCTTAGTTTACTAAAGAAAAATAATATAAAAATCCTTCGGCTTATTTTCCGTAGCGCTTACGGTCATTCTCGTCCAGATATATTTTTCTTAGACGGATAGATTTCGGCGTTACTTCTACATATTCATCCGATTGAATATACTCTAAAGCTTCTTCTAAACTGAATTTTATAGGTGGGGCTAATTTCACTTTATCATCACTGCCCGATGCGCGCACATTGGTCAGCTTTTTGGTAACTGTACAGTTAATCACTAAATCATCCGGACGGCTGTTTTCACCCACTACCATGCCCGTGTAAATTTCATCACCCGGTTCGATGAAAAATTTACCCCTGTCTTGCAATTTATCCAAAGAATAAGCAATGGCTTCGCCTGTTTCTTTAGAAATCATAGAGCCTGCAATGCGTCCCGGAATTTCGCCCTTAAACACATCATATCTTGTAAACCGGTGCGACATAATAGCCTCGCCGGATGTTGCAGTAATCAGTTCGGTACGCAAGCCAATGATACCACGAGACGGAATATCAAATTCCAGCAAGGTGCGGGTACCTTTCAATATCATATTTTTCAAATCGCCTTTGCGTTTGGCAACCATTTCTGTTGCCGTTCCGCTTTTAGTTTCGGGCAAGTCTATGGTCAATTCTTCATAAGGCTCATGTTTTTGGTCGTTGATAGTTTTAAACAAAACCTGTGGCTGACCAACCTGCAATTCGTAACCCTCACGGCGCATGGTTTCTATCAAAACTGATAAGTGCAACACCCCACGACCATATACCATAAAGGCATCTGCCGTATCACCTTGTTCTACACGCAATGCCAGATTTTTTTCGAGTTCTTTATCCAAGCGGTCTTTGATATGACGAGAAGTAACAAACTTGCCTTCTTTGCCAAAAAATGGAGAATCATTAATCGTGAACAACATGCTCATGGTTGGCTCATCAATGGAGATAGCCGCCATTGCTTGCGGATTTTCTGCATCGGCAATTGTATCACCGATTTCGAAACCTTCTATGCCCACAACCGCGCAGATTTCGCCTGCATGTACTTCATCCACTTTTACTTTGCTCATGCCTTCAAACAACATCAGCTCTTTTACCCTGGATTTCGTGATTTTCCCGTCGCGCTTAATCAAGGCAACATTTTGATTGGCTTTGATAGAGCCCCTGAAAACACGTCCGATAGCAATTCGACCTACAAATGAAGAATAATCTAATGAAGTAACCTGCATTTGCGTAGCACCTTCAGCAATTTTTGGTGCAGGAATATGTGCTACTATGGCATCCATCAAGGGAACGATATTGTCATTTTTTACTTTCCAGTCGGTATTCATCCAGCCGTTTTTAGCAGAACCGTATAAAGTCGGGAAATCCAACTGGTCTTCTGTGGCATCGAGGTGAAACATCAAATCGAAGACTTTTTCGTGTACTTCTTCCGGGGTGCAGTTTTCTTTATCTACTTTATTGATAACGACAATCGGTTTTAAACCGAGTTGTAACGCTTTTTGCAAAACAAAACGTGTTTGTGGCATGGGACCTTCAAATGCATCCACCAACAATAATACGCCGTCTGCCATTTTCAATACACGCTCCACCTCACCGCCAAAGTCGGCGTGGCCCGGTGTGTCTATAATGTTAATTTTAAAGTCTTTATATTTTACCGCTGCGTTTTTGGATACGATGGTTATACCGCGCTCTCTCTCGAGTTCGTTATTGTCTAAAATCAAAACGCCTTTATTTTCGTGTTCGTCAAATGTCTTACATTCCCAAAGTATCTTATCTACAAGGGTTGTTTTACCGTGGTCAACGTGTGCTATGATGGCTACATTTCTGATTTGCTGATTTTGCATACTGCCTAATTTTTAGGAATTGCAAAGGTACGCTTAATTTGCCCGAAAACAACTAAGTGAATGAATAATAAAAGGTTAAGCGGAGGAGGAGACCCAAGCAAGAAGATCTTTGTATTTATTAGAATTTGCGAAATTATAGATTCTATCTCTTTATTTTTATTTAATTTTTCAGGGTTATTTTTTCACTATTAACCTGAGTTCGGTATAAGTATTTCAAATTTAAAAATTGTTGATTTTTTTATCAAGAACTACCATCATTTAATTACTCCTCATATTTAAGCTGGATAAAAAATACGAAATCAAAAATTTTATCATATTATTTCTATTAATCCGAACTCAGATTATTGAACTTGTGAAAATGGGATTCGTATTATCAAAAAAGTGACCCACTACGTGGCTTAGTTACTTGAGTTTGTATGGTTATAAAGGCTTAGCCACTACGTAGCAAATTTTATTTAGCTCTTTAAAAAAATGCATTAATTACTGGAATTCAGCATTTTTCAAATCAACAAATTATTGAACGAAGGCATTTTTCTTGCAATAGCCTATATTTTTTCACCTCGACATAAAATGCTAACTTTGCTTTTCATCCTTTTTTGCATTATGAAATATCTACCCATATCGTCAGACTTATTTATTGAAAACAGAAAGCGTTTTACAGCACAGTTAGCACCAAATTCGATGGCAATTTTTTTCTCGAATGATGAGATGCCCCGCAGTGCGGATCAGAACTTTGCTTTCAGGCAGAACCCCGATTTATTTTGGCTTACCGGAATAGACCAGGAAGAAACTATTTTGATTTTATATCCCGATTGTCCAAATCCAATTTACAGAGAAGCATTGTTTTTGCGCAAAACCAATGAAGTCATTGCTGTTTGGGAAGGGCATAAATATACGATGGAGGAGGCAAAAGCCGCTTCCGGAATCAAAGAGATATTCTGGAACAGTGCATTTTCGACAGCACTTCCGGCTCTGATGGCTTACTGTGAAAAAGTTTATCTTAACTTTAATGAAAATGACAGAGCGGTAAATCACGTGCCATATAAGGACATCCGCTTTGCTCATGAATTAAAGTTTAATTATCCCGGACATGAAATCAAAAGAAGTGGTCCCATTTTGTCGGCATTGCGCAGTGTAAAACTAAAAACAGAAATTGAACTGATAAGAAAGGCATGTGAAATAACAAGAGATGCTTTTTTGCGGGTATTGAAAACCATTCGTCCCGGCATGATGGAATATGATATAGAAGCCGAAATCATTCACGAATTTATTCGTCAACGTGCCAATGGACATGCCTATTCGCCGATTATTGCTTCCGGGAAAAACGCATGTGTCTTGCACTATGTCGAGAATAACAAAACATGTCAGGATGGTGATTTGATATTGATGGATTTTGGTTCGGAGTATGCCAATTACGCTTCTGACCTAACCCGTACTATACCGGTAAACGGCAAGTTTACACAACGTCAAAAAGATGTTTACAATGCCGTGTTGCGAGTGATGAAACAGGCTAAAACCATGTTGAAACCGGGTGCTATTTTAGCGGATTATAATAAAGAAGTAGGCAAAATAATGGAGGGAGAACTGATTGGCTTAGGTTTGCTGAATAAAGATGATGTAGCCAAACAAAGTGAAGAAAATCCGTTGTACAAAAAATATTTTATGCACGGCACTTCCCATTTTATGGGCATAGATGTGCATGATATTGGCAATCGCTATGCACCGATGGAAGTTGGAAACGTATTTACTTGCGAACCCGGCATTTATATTCCGGAAGAAAACATAGGCATACGTATAGAAAATGATATATTGATTACAGAAAACGGCATCATGGATTTAATGCACGATATTCCGTTGGAAGTGGAAGAGATAGAAGAATTGATGAGAAGGTAGACAGCTTAACGAATATTGCATTCGTAGTTAGCACCATTTACATGAGCCTGGTATTCATACTCCCAGCATACGCTTTTAGCACCTACCTTACCTACATTATCAATTGCAGTGGAGGTTACAGTTTTGCCTCCGGATTTGCAATCGCAGTACCAAACTTTTTTGCAAGAGGTAGTAGCAATAGATACAACTATCAATGAAAATAAAAAACCTTTTCTAAAATTCTTCATGGGAATGATTTACACTCAATAAAATTATAGTATTTTTCAGCGATTTCCTAATATTGACACTATATTTTTTTGATATTATCAAAATAACTCATTTGTAATGCTAGAAAAAACCGAAGGCATCGTATTAAAAACAACCCGGTTTGGGGAGACAAGCGTAATAGCGAAAATTTTTACAAAAAAATATGGGTTAATTTCATTTATGCTAAAAGGCTTACGAAGTCAGAAAGCACCTAAAACAGCCAGTTTGATACAGCCCTTGCAGATGCTGCAATTAGACATTTCTGTAAAAGACAACCGTAACTTACAACATATAAAAGAATATCGCAGTGATTATATTTATCGCAGTTTACATCTGGATTTCAGTCGACAGGCAGTGGCCGTTTTTTGCCAGGAAGTCTTGTTAAAATGCCTGAAAGAACACGAAATAAATGAACGTGTTTATGACTATTTTATCTCATTTCTTTTAGAATTAGATCAGACAGCTGTACGCTTTGAAAACCAAAGTTTATTTTTCTTGTTAGAACTATCCGGGTTGCTTGGCTTTGAGCCTTCTTTAACACACATTTCTGATTATGCTTATTTTAATCTGGCATCCGGTAAATTTGAACAGCAACTGTCTTCTACCGAACCTTGTTTAGACACAACAGAAACTATGCTTTTCAAAAGACTGCTGGCAGAATACTATGAGAAAAATGATACTCCTTTTACGGGTGCAGAACGAAAAATATTACTCGATAAATTGCTGCTTTATTTTCGATGGCATGTACCGGAATTTACTCAGCCGCAGTCTCCAGCAATTTTACATGAGGTACTTAAATAATGTTGTTTAAAAGTTCCTTTCTGAATTAATATGCTGCCTGTGATTTATACAAAAAACTTTGCATACCGAATTACTATCTTTGCCCCATGCAATTCCAATTCAGTGATATAGAGCTTGAAATTTTACAAACCGTAGCAAAAGCAGCAAAGGAGCTGGATGTGCAGGCATATAGTGTGGGCGGTTTTGTGCGTGATAAATTATTACATCGTCCCTGCAAAGATATCGATATTGTCTGCGTAGGTAGCGGCATTGATTTGGCTCACAAAACAGCGGACATTTTTTATCGGGAACATCATGTGAAAATAAAAGTGGCATTCTTTAAAAATTTTGGTACCGCGCAACTGAAATGGAAAGATGTGGAAGTGGAGTTTGTAGGTGCGCGCAAAGAATCATATCAGCGAGACAGTCGCAACCCGATTGTGGAAGACGGCACGCTGGAGGATGATCAAAACCGCAGAGATTTTACCATAAATGCCTTAGCCATCCATATCAATAATGACAATTTTGGTGAATTGATAGGTCCATTTAATGGCATTCAGGATTTAGAAAACAAAATAATACGCACACCCTTAGCGCCTCATCAGACATTTAATGATGATCCCTTAAGAATGTTGCGTGCCATTCGTTTTGCATCGCAATTACAGTTTACGATTGAGCCGGAAACATTAGCAGCTATTGAGCCTTTGGCAGATCGACTGCAAATCATCTCGATGGAAAGAATTCATGTTGAACTGAATAAAATTATTTTAAGCAAAACTCCATCTATAGGTTTCAAATTGCTTTTTCAAACTAAATTATTGCATCGTTTTTTTCCGGAAATGGTAAAATTACAGGGTGTGAGCATACAGGAAAATTACGGGCATAAAGACAATTTTTATCACACCCTGAAAGTACTCGACAATATCTCGGAAAAGACGGACGATTTATATTTGCGCTGGGCAGCTATTTTGCATGATATTGCCAAGCCTCGTACACAACGATTTGAAGAAGGACATGGCTGGACTTTTCATGGGCATGAAGTGGTGGGTGCACGCATGGTGCCTAAAATTTTCACAAAATTAAAAATGCCTTTGGACGACAGGATGAAATTTGTACAAAAAATGGTGTTGCTGCATCTGCGTCCGATATCGCTTACTAAAGAAAATATTACCGACTCGGCCATTCGTCGCATCATTTTTGAAGCCGGCGATGATTTGGAAAGTCTGCTTTTATTATGCGAAGCTGATATCACCTCAAAGAATGAAACCAAAGTAAAACGATATAAAGAGAATCTGAAATTAGTGCAACAGCGCATCAAAGAAGTGGAAGAACGCGATCATATCCGCAACTGGCAGCCACCTATCACCGGTGATATTATTATGCAAGCATTTGCGATAAAACCTTCGAGAGAAGTGGGCGTAATTAAAGACAGTATAAAAGATGCTATTTTGGATGGCATTATTCCAAACGATTACGACTCGGCATTTCAGCTCATGCTGCAAAAAGGAAACGAACTGGGTTTGACTGTTTTTAAGGGATAATTTCCTGCTTCACTAATTCAAAATAATCGGATTAAAGCATTACAGCAATTGCACAATAATAAACATATCATCATCATCGGAGGGCCTACTGCTGTAGGCAAAACTGCATTAGCTATTGATTTGGCAAAAGCTTATAATACAGAAATTATTTCGGCGGATTCCAGACAGATTTATAAAGAATTAGCTATTGGTGTGGCACGTCCGGCTCAGGAAGAATTAGCACTTGTTCCCCATCATTGTATTGCCCATAAATCTATCCGGGATTATTATTCATCAGGAGAATTTGAAAAAGAAGCTTTACAAATTTTATCAGAACAGTTTCTACAAAAAGATACAGTTGTTGTTTGTGGCGGCAGTGGATTTTATATTCAGGCACTTTGTGATGGTATGGACGAAATGCCCGAAGTAGATGAACAAATCCGTACTCAACTCAATCATCGTTTTCAGGCAGAGGGCCTACAGACTTTGCAAACTGAATTAAAACTGCTGGATGAAGAAACTTTTCTTTCCATTGATATTTTCAATACACAACGAGTTATCCGAGCATTGGAAGTGTGTCTTTCTACGGGCAAAAAATTCTCATCATTCAAACAAAAAAAGAAAATACAAAGACCATTTGGCAGCATAAAAATCGCACTTAATTTACCTAAAGAAAAATTGCACGAACGAATTAATAAACGAGTAGATTGGATGATGGAAAACGACTTGCTGGAAGAAGCGAAAGCAGTACTTCCGTTTGCAAACAACAACGCACTGCGTACAGTAGGCTATCAGGAATTGTTTGATTATTTTGCAGGAAAAACAAGCTTAAATGAAGCAGTAGATCTCATTAAAATGCATACCCGACAGTTTGCCAAACGGCAGTTAACATGGTTCAGAAGAGATAAAAATTTTGTTTGGTTTGCACCGGATGAACGTGATAAAATGGAAACGTATATCCAACAACAATTAAACAGACAGAGTTCGGATTAATAAAAACAAGGTGGTGAAATAGTTGATTTCTCCTTTTTTCCTCCAACTTAACAAGGAGGAGGAATTAAAAGGAGGAGGTTAATGATAAAAAAAAATCAACTATTTTTATCCCGAAATCAGGTTAAACCGCTAAAGCCGTTTTGTTTTCCGGCTTGAATTCTTTAAAATAAAAGTAACTTGACACTATGGCTGCAATTAGCAAATAGCCAAGTATGAACCAACTACCTGAAGAAATATAGGCATTTATCCCAAACCAATCACCTGTACTTACTATGATATACGCTCCGATAAGAAAACGCAACCATTCTGCCATTAAGCCAATGCTGCTTTTGTCCATTAATGAAGTAAAGGCAAATATGGACAAGAGAATAAATAAGCCATTTTGCATGACTAAGTTCATCGGCAATTTGCCAAACTGAGTAAATAAATAAATCAGCAAAAAGAAGACAAAGACTAACTGAATATTTGACCACACTTTGAACGCTGTAGAATAAACGGGATTATACTTTTGTAATTCGTTCATATTTTTAATGTAAAAAACAGGATATTTTTCTGTTACATCTGCAGGACGCCAACCGGTGGGCATAAACCAAACTGCGATTTTATCTTTGATGGATTTTGTTCGTACCGTATCTGTTATCAATAGCCAGAGATGGCGCAGATTTATTAAAAACGGATTCCATGTGCGGACAGGGCGACGAACGCCGTAAACCGGAGGAATTTCATCCAGCTCAACCTGAAATGTGCCGAAAAGTTTATCCCAGATAATGAATATCTGACTGAAATTTTTATCCATGTAAATGTCATTCATAGCATGATGCACTCTATGGTGTGAAGGTGTAACCAACACATACTCCAAAAATCCCATTTTATCGATATAGCGAGTATGATACCAAAATTGCAAAAACAAATGAACAGGAGCAATGATGGCATAAATCTCGAAAGGAACGCCAAAAACAGCCATCAGTATACCCTGAAAAAAGATATTCGGCAGATTGGTAAATACGGAAAATTGCTGGCGCAAGGCGCAAGGCAGGTTATATTCTTCGCTGCTGTGATGAACGATATGCAAGTTCCAGAAATAATTGATGGTATGCGTAAAACGATGATACCAGTAACCACCGAAATCCATAATGACAAAGGCAAGAATGGCCATTAAAACCGGATGCTTATCGCCATGAAAAATCGCAATTTTACTCAATAAAAAAGGGTAAGAAATCACGACTATAGTAAGCCCCAAAGTATCTTTCAAAATATTAGTCATTCCCGAACTTAAGCTCGAGATAATGTCCATATTATTAAGTTGGTCTTTGCGAATAATTGCTCCATAAATAATCTCTATTAAAATCAACACCAAAAAGCAAGGAATTGCAATCAATAGTGCCTGACCATATTTTTCCATATCAAGGTATTTTTTTACAAAAATACAACCAAAGTAAACTTACTAAGATTAACTAAAGACAACTAATTTTCAATCTAAAGATAAGTGAAGTAATTGCCACCTACGAGGTGTTAAAAATGCTAACTTATTGAAAACAATAGAATTAGTATTCTTAATAGAGGATAAAATAAAAAATATTATAAACAGGTATTGCGTTTTTGGAATAATATTATTATATTTGTAGAAATAAAAAAAACATGAATACACTATCCCCCCCCCCCACACACAG
>DAOQII010000001.1:12424-47160 GCA_035339455.1 Chitinophagales bacterium | reverse complement strand
CCTCCAACTTAACAAGGAGGAGGAATTAAAAGGAGGTGGTTCTATATAAAAAATCTACTATTTTTAATTGAAACGCCTAACCCAACTAAGGTTAATAAGAAACACACGACATTTGTCAATTAATTTAATACAAATGTCTGTTTTATGTTCTTTTTGTTAATTCCTTAATTTTACAGCAGATGATGTGCAATATTTGTCAGAAATTACTATCTTTGCATTCCAAAATTAAAAAAAATGAAAGCGGACATCCATCCAAAAGAATATAGATTAGTGGTATTCAAAGATTTTTCTTGTGATCATACCTTTTTGGCAAAATCTTGTGCACCAAGCAAAGAAACCATTAAATGGGAAGACGGTAACGAATATCCGTTGGTGAAATTGGAGATATCCAACATGTCGCATCCTTATTATACAGGAAAAATGAAATTTATCGACACAGCAGGTCGTATCGATAAATTCAACAAAAAATACGCAAAGAAAAAATAAGCCGTTTTTTCTTATAAAAAATAATTTAGTCGCACATTTCTGTTGCGACTTTTTTATTTTTACAGTATGCCGAAAACACATTTTATCTTGTTTGATGATGAACAACGCGATCACTTATTGCCCTTATCTGCTACCCGAGCTATTGCCGATATGCGCATTGGCATTTTGACCATAAAAGAAAAATGGGAAAAATATCTGCATGCTCCTGTTGAAATATTAACAGTTCCTTACTTACAGCCCAAATATACTTGTCTTCTAAAAGAAAATACCATTTACATCAATGCGCGCTTTTTGCCTGATGCAACATTGCTTAATGATATCAAAAATCTGAATGAGCATACAAAATTGCAAAGCGAAGACGGACAAGTGATAGCAATTCACAGTGTTGCAAAACTTAATATAGGAGAAGTATTAAACTATAATGAAGTTCATTGTCAAATTATCAAATTATCAAATTATCAAATTAAGTACCCTTGGCATATTTTTCAGCACAATGGAAATGAAATCAGAAATGATGTTGCATTGTTAGGATTAAAACCGAATCCGGAAAAATTATCAGCAACTAACCAGTTGTTGGGAAGCGAAATTTATGTGGAAGATGGTGTAAAATGTGAATTTGCCATTTTAAATAGTACAGATGGCCCCATTTACCTGGGTAATGATGCTGAAGTGATGGAAGGCTGTACCATACGCGCACCTTTTGCGCTTTGCGAACATGCTACATTGAAAATGCAGGCAAAAATTTACGGTGACACAACTATTGGTCCTTATTGCAAAATAGGAGGCGAGATTTCCAATTCGGTTATATCTGGCTATACCAATAAAGCCCACGATGGTTTTTTGGGTAACTCAGTATTAGGTGAATGGTGCAATCTCGGTGCAGACACAAATAATTCTAACTTGAAGAACAATTACGGGAAAGTAAAAGCCTATAATTATCCGGCTAAAGATTTCATCAATACCGGATTGCAGTTTTGTGGCTTGATAATGGGCGATCATTCCAAAGCTGCAATAAATACCCAGTTCAATACCGGAACAGTTACGGGAGTTTTTGCTAATGTTTTCAGTGGCGATTTTCCACCAAAATACATACCCGATTTTGCATGGGGCGAAAATGCGATTTTTCAATTAGACAAAGCTCTTGAAGTAGCACAACGTGTTATGGAAAGAAGGGGACTGCTGCTAAGTGATGAAGATAAAGCAGTAATAATCTATTTATACGAACAAAGAACTGTTAAAGCACTCACTTAATTACTTGCCATGAGAAAAAAAATAATTGCAGGAAACTGGAAGATGAACACCGAAAAAGCTTCGGCTGAAGCCTTAGTAGATACCATTACGGAAAATTACAATACTTTTGGTTTGCATGAGAAAAAACAAGTGGTGCTTGCACCGCCATTTCCATTCTTGAATATTGCATTAGACAAATCTGCCGATTATCCTTATCTGTATGTTGCCGCACAAAATTGCAGCGAACACGAAAAAGGTGCATTTACCGGTGAAGTAAGTGCTGTTATGCTGGCATCTGTTTGTGTAAAATATGTGCTTATAGGACATAGTGAACGCAGACAATATTTTAATGAAGGTGATTTGCTGTTGCTGGAAAAAATAAAACAAGCTAAACGAAATGAGATTATTCCCATTTTTTGCTGTGGCGAGCCTTTGGGAATAAGAATGGCAAATGAACATTTTAAGTTTATTAAAGCACAATTAGACAACTGTATATTTCAATTAAACGAAGAAGAAATTAAAAATCTGGTGATAGCTTATGAGCCTATATGGGCCATTGGAACCGGACAAACTGCCACGCCATTACAGGCACAAGAAGTGCATGCTTTTATCCGTGAAGAGCTGGCATTGCGCTATTCCAAAGAAGTAGCTGACTCCATCAGTATTTTGTACGGAGGAAGTGTGAATGGGAAAAATGCAATGGATCTTTTTGGTTGTGCAGATATTGACGGAGGTTTGGTAGGCGGCGCATCACTAAAAGCCGATGAGTTTGCCGAGATAATTTGTTCCATGAAATAATGCTCCTGTGAGATAAGTAGCAAATGGTTGCTGCTGAAATAATGCTGATGTTTAAAAAGCCCACACTAATGCTGTAATACAAAAACCCATTTACATAATAATACTGGCAATTATGAAAAATTATATAGCAAAAATTGAATTACCTCAAAATATAGATGCAGAAGAATTTGAAGGAGTCTTTTACACCTTGGATTGTGAAGGATTTGAAGCCAAAGAGCAGGAAGTGGATGTGTATTTTAATGAAAGTCAGCAGGCTGAAATGGAATCTTTCTTAAAGGATATAGCTGAAACATATTCAGTAAAATACACGATTGAGTTGTTAGAAAATAAAAACTGGAACGAGCAGTGGGAAGCTGGTTTTCAGCCGGTGGTCATCAATGATTTTGTGGCAGTTCGTGCTACTTTTCATCCGGCAATACAAGATGTAGAGCATGAAATTATTATCGATCCTAAAATGTCATTCGGGACAGGGCATCATGCTACTACTATGCAAATGATGCAAAACATGCGCTTAATTGATTTCAAGGAAAAAACAGTGCTGGATTTGGGCAGCGGTACGGGTATTCTGGCCATTTTAGCTGAAAAACTAGGAGCTTGTTCTGTGGTTGCGGTAGATAATGACGAATGGTGTTTTACGAATGCAGAAGAAAATTGCAAACTCAATCACACACAAAAAACGAAGAATATTTTAGGTGGAATTGAAAAAGTAGACGAACAAAAGTTTGACATCATTTTGGCTAATATTCATAGAAATTATTTAGTAGAAAATATGCAAAATAGTGCTGAATTGCTCAAGAGTGGCGGCTACTTGTTTTGTTCGGGTTTTTATGATACAGATGCTAAATTTGTTTTAGATGCAGCTTTGGAATGCAATTTGTACACACACTATTTAACTACGCTCAATCAATGGGATTGTATTATATTTGGTAAACAATAAAATTACATTACTTTGAGAAACTCATTCATACTGACCGTTCTTATTTTGTTGATTCGTTTTTCGGCATTTGCACAATACCCGAAAGAATTTCCGGCTGATAATGCCGGCTATGCAAAATCATTCTCCGATTTTATAAAAGCAAATTGCTCAAGAGATGACTGTAAAGAGTTGGCAGAAAAATTTCCAAAAGTAATCACCGCAGGCAAGGCATCCACATATTTTCCAAAAATCAAAAATATCACTCAGGCTTTATTAATGAGAAAAGCTCCGGCTTATCCGGTCATGTTCAATTTTGCAACGATGTTAGGCAACCTGGAAACAGCAAAAGCAAGTACAGCGGCAATAGACAAAAATTTCGATATTCTGCAAGCAATAGCCGACCGCTCAAAAGGGGGTAACCTGAAAGAATTTGATACCTATGTTAACTTCTTGAATAATCTGTACATAAAAAATACACTGTACGCATCCAATACCAATAATTGGTATGCTTCCGGCGATTATTCTGTTGACATAAAAGATGATAAGCCGGTATATTCATTTTTATCAACTGATTTGATGGGTATTTCTACAGCCGACACCATAAATATTAAAGGAGAAAGCGGGAAATATTATCCTTTAGAAAATTTGTGGATAGGAAATAAAGGAAATATCTCCTTGCAACGTGCCGGATTTGATCCAGCCAACAACTTCTTGAATTTCGGAAATCACCAAATCAATTTTTCCAAAACAGATATTGTTATTGATTCTGCAAAATTTACATTCAAACCGGTTCTGAATGAAGTATTGTTGGGTACTTACCTTGATAAATTATTACAAGCAAAATCACAGGAGCGAGTTTATCCCAAATTTACATCATACAAGAAAGATGTAAACTTTAATACGTTAAGTAAAGAAATTGGTTTAGTAGGTGGATTTCAACTGGAAGGAACCAATATTTATGTGGTTGGCAGCGATACCTCTCAGCCGGTAGTAACCCTAAAAAATAAAGAAAACAAAGAGGTGGTAAAAGCAACTTGCAAACGCATTGCCATTAAGGATTTTAAAGATTTATCACTCACAGATGCATCATTGGCCATTCTGTTAAAAGATAATACTATTACTCACAATTACCTGAACATCAATTATAGCTCAAAAACAAAGAATTTAATGGCTTATCGTGATATGAAACCACTTTCTAAACAGCCATTTACCTCTGATTATCATCAAATGTTCATCTATGCAGATGAACTAAGCTGGAATATTGACAGCTTGACGATGAAATTTGGAATGGCAACACTTAGTGGTGAAAAACCTGCGATATTCGAATCGTATAATTACTATCAGCAAAATATTGAGAACAAATACAAGGGCTCTGACGAACAAGGTCCCATTTCAAGAATTTATGCTTTCTATGCAGTTGCAAATGAACGAAAATTAGACGCCCAGTCGGTAGCATTTGATATTAGCCCCAATGCACCTTATAATGCAGTACAGCCTACTTTCGTCAAATTAATGGAAGATGGCTATATCAAATATGATGCATCAACCAGAACGATTGAAGTAAAAGATAAATTAATCAATCAGGCTCTATCTGCAAAAGGCAAACAGGATTATGATTTTATCAAATTTGCTTCTTTTAAAAAATATGGAAATGCTAAACTGGACATAAAAAGTAATATTCTGGAGGTCTATGGTGTAGATGAAATCAATATGAGTTCTAAATCGGGTGTCAAGTTTATCCCTTCGACTGATACAGTTAAAATTGGCAAAAACAGGACCATGACAATGGGAGGACGTATTATAGCCGGAAAATTTGATTTCTTGGCAAAGAAAGTAGATTTCGATTATGAAAACTATGCGTTCAATATGAATAAAATAGACTCAATGGTGGTATATGTGCCAAATGATAAGCCAAACGAAAAAGGGCAATACGTTCTTTCCCCTTCACGCTCGCCTATACAAAATATTTCAGGCACATTGCATATTGCAGAACCTGAGAATAAATCAGGTACAAACAATAACCTGAAATACCCATTCTTCTCCAGTGGGGATACGTCTAAAGTTACTTATGACCGGGGGGCGAATGGCGATAAATACAATAAGGATAAATTCTATTATCAGATTTATCCGTTCGAGATTGACAGTTTGAATGATGTCTTAACCGAAAACTTAGATTTTAAAGGGCGATTGATTTCAGGAGGAATTTTCAATCCTATCGAATCCGGCTTAACATTACAAGATGATAAATCATTTGGTTTGCAAATAGAAACGCCTAAAGGCGGATATGACTTATTTGGCAATAAAGGAAAATATTTTTCAGATTTAAAACTCAACGCAGATGGCTTGAGTGGGAAAGGGTTATTTGAATTTGGCTCGATAAAAATGTATTCCGATACCTCCTTCTTTTTTATGGACAGTGTATATGCGAAATTAGACAGCATTCGCATTACTCAAGATAAAAAAGCCAATAAACCCGAAGGCAAAATAAATGCATCATCTTTTGTTTGGAATCAAAAAATTGACTCATTGGTTGTATCACCTGCTAAAGATGAAAAGTTTACCTTCTATGATAATGTAGTAGATCTGAATGGTAAAATGATTTTGTACAAAAAAGATTTATTGGGTAAGGGATTGTTGTCTATCGGTAAAACCAAACTGGAATCAGATGAAATTGCCTTCGGTGCTACACAATTTTCAGCTAAGAATGCTAAACTGAATTTGGTTACCGAAGAAGGAAATTCATTATTGGCATCGGATGCAGTTAATGCACTTTATGACTTGGATAAGAAAATCGCAGACGTGGAGTTAATTAAAAATGATACGATTCCTTTAGCATCGTTTAAATATGTTTCCAATCCTAAAAATCTGCATTTCGATTTGGCAAAAAATATGCTGACATTAAATGCAGCATCTACAAGTGCTAAATTCTTCCTGCTTTCTACCGATCCAACTAAAGATTCATTAAAATTTGTTACGAATACTGCCGAGTTGAATCTTAATGACAACTCCATACATTTTGCAGGTATCAATGAATTATTGCTGGCGGATTCAAAAGTGATTCCGGATAAAGGAGAAATATTTATTGAACAAGACGGTACGGTTCGTAAATTGAAAAATGCAATTGTAATTTTTAACCGTGACAGTAGTTATCATACGGTAAAAGATGCAGAAATTAATGTAGTGGGAAGAAATGATTTTTCCGGAACTGGTAATTACTACTACAAAAACGGAGCATCATCTACGAAGGTGTCTATGGCAGAAATTGGCGTAAATAATCCGTATAAAGGACAAGTAATTCCGGAAGGGAAAAAAGGGAAAAAGACACTTTCAGACCGAGACTACAGTAAAGTATTTACGTATGCGAATACAATAATTGAAGAAGCGGCAAACTTTAAGCTGGATAATAAAGTGTTTTATAAGGGCAACTTTAACTTTGACTCTAAACATAAAAATATATTCTTGGACGGCGATATCAAAATTGAAATTGCAGGCACCAGCTCCGACTGGATTCCGAATAAACAAGAACTGGATCCGAACAAGCCAGCTATCAACTTAGAATCAGTATTGAAAGACAATAATAATATTTTTGTAGGATTATTATTGGATAAAACGAATATTGAGTTTTATCAGGCTATTTTGCAAGATAAACATTCACCGGGTGACGCTGCAATTATGAATGTCAGAAGCACTATGTCGAACAGCAAAACAGAA
The DNA here is from genome assembly GCA_035339455.1 of Chitinophagales bacterium. Classification (GTDB taxonomy): domain Bacteria; phylum Bacteroidota; class Bacteroidia; order Chitinophagales; family JADIYW01; genus JADJSS01. The sequence goes on along the minus strand of DAOQII010000001.1, from coordinate 40,019 downwards.
CCCAATACTATGCTGTTTGGTGATGAAAGTGCTTTGACAAAATACTATTCACATGCATCTTGTATAAAGTATAATGAAACCTCTAAACAAATGGATGCCAATGGCGAAATTGGTTTGGGATTAGACTTGTATCCTTGTGCAGTTACAACTGCGGGCAGTTTTACATTTAGTCCATCTAAACCAACTGAACTAACACTGGCAGCAGATATGGCTTTGAAATTTAAAATGAATCCCGTTATTTCCAATCAATTGATAAATGCTTATTTGAATGCCGAAACAGATGTTACATTTGCCAATTCTTATAAAAGAAATAAAACGGTGCAACGCACCATGTCTGTTTTAACTAAAGATTCATTGGAAGCCAATCAACTGTTGGCGGGTATGTACACCACAGATTCCTTCTTTATTCCTAAAAGTTTTGATTATAATTTGTTGCTTTCTGGCACACAGTTTTTCTGGGATGCGCAAGATGCTTCATTCAAGAGTGTGGGCAACGTGAGCCTTGCTATTTTTGGAAATGATATTATTAAGCGAACCTATAATGCATATGTGGAAATAGGTTATGCTTATGAGAGCGACTTTGTCAATATTTATCTGGAAAGTAAAAGCGGAAATTGGCTCTTTATGAAAGTGAAAAAAGGGCAAATGGGTATTGCTTCTTCAGCTCCTGAGGTTATGAATACCTTGGCCGCATTAAAATCTTCCGATAAAGTTTTCAGAGAAAATAAATTGACCATCTTTGAGTTTATGCCAGCAGATTTAATGATGCGCGATAATTTTGTGATTCGCATGGAAGATTTTAAAGAAAGATTCAAGTCAAAAATACCAGTATCTGCACCACTGAAGACACCATCTGCTCCCGTTCAACAGGAACAACCTAATAATATTGAACAGCCTACACCTGTTACGCCTTCAGACAGCTCTGAAGTCATTAAGAATAACACACTAACACCTGAACAGCCGACACCTCCTAAAGAACAAAAAGACGAATTCAAACAGAAGCCTAAAAAAGCATTCCCGCTTTCACAGCCTGCACCGACTCCTAAGAAAGAAGAGCAACCTGAATCAGAAACTCCAGCTACAGAAGTAAACCCGGAAGCAGTACCGGAAACCCCGGCTCCGGCTCAAGATTCTACAACAACAGTACCGACACCAAAGAAAACAACAAAATCGAAAACCAAGCCCAAATAAAAGATGGAAAATGAAATAATGCTTATTTTGAAAGCAGGATTTTTTTGTTTATCTGCTTAATTAGGCGTGGGCCTTCATAAATAAAACCAGAATAAAGTTGAACCAAACAAGCTCCGGCTTCAAGTTTATCGAGGGCATCCTGTGCCGTCATGATGCCACCTACTGCAATAATGGGTAATTCCCCTTTTGTTTTTTTTGCTAAATAGCGAATGATTGCTGTAGATTTTTGCGTAAGCGGTTTGCCACTTAATCCACCTGCTCCTATTGCAGTAATTTCATCAGCAGAAATACTCAACCCGGTTCGAGATAAAGTAGTATTAGTGGCAATAATGCCGTCTGTTTTCGTGTCAGCTACTACTTCTAAGATATCGTCCAACTGCTCGTTTGACAAATCAGGTGCAATTTTTAATAAAACAGGCTTGCGTTTTACTTGCTGATTATTTTTTTCTTGCAAAGAAAACAAGATTTTTTTCAAAGGCTCTTTCTCCTGAAGCGCCCGCAAATCAGGAGTATTGGGCGAGCTTACATTCACCACGAAATAATCGACATACTCATAAAGTGCCTCAAAACATTTCAGATAATCATCTACAGCATTTTCATTAGGCGTTATTTTGTTTTTGCCGATATTACCACCTATAATAGTTCTCGAATTTCCTTCTTTATTTTTCTGCTTGAACTGCTTGCTGCTTATGATATTACTGCCAACTGTCTGTATACCTTCATTATTAAATCCCATTCTGTTGATGATAGCCTCATCGGGAATAATGCGGAACAAACGAGGTTGATCATTGCCCGGCTGAGCTAAAGGGGTAACCGTTCCTATTTCAATATGCCCAAATCCCAGTGCGGAAAGAGCATCAATACATTGCGCATTTTTATCCAGTCCGGCAGCCAATCCTACAGGGTTTTTAAACGTAATGCCAAAAACAGTACGTTCCAGGCGTTTGTCATCTAATGCAAATAACTTATTCAACAGCATTCTTATTCCCAGAATTTTAATTGCAAATGCCATTATTTTCAAAGTAAGGTGATGGGCTTTTTCAGCATCCATTTTAAACAAAAAGAAACGAATAAGGGAATACATGTTGCAAAATTACAAAAATTTGAACCATGCGCTTAGTAGTCAATCTTTATTCTAATATAATATGTTCCATCCATTAATAATTCAATCTCATGAATGAACTCTTCTTTTCTTATAAAATGTAAATTAATACTCTTGCCGGAACGAAGCTCACTAGAATAGAGAATATGCTCATTTTGATGAAAATAACAAGTATATCCTGACGGAAAAATCCAACCTGAATTCACATATTCTAATCCATGGTATTTATCAATTGAAAATTGGTGTGAAATAGAATCCATGTTCGTAATAGTATAACAATTTTGACCCATAAACTTTATGACCCTATAATCTATACTGTCAAAGATGGCATATTTATGATGAACACTATCATAAATAAACAACTTATCAGGAAGTGTTCTCACTTCGCCGGATATATTAAAGATACTTAAAGCTTCTTTCGTATTCCAACATACAGTTACTGTTTTATGAAATCTGCCTGTATATTGTGCAGAATATGTTACACGTAGAGTATCCCAATTTCCGGGCATTATGGGTTCTTTTGAATAAGTAGGACATACACATCCGCTTGATCCACTAACATGACAGATAATCAATGGCTCGTTGCCAATATTTTTATATGCAAAATAATAAGTGTAGTAATCCTGAGCATAGATAATTCCGGCGTCAGAAGAATTCATTGGCACATAAACTTCAGTATTTAAGATGCTTGTACTTTCAGAAATTATGTTTGATAAAATTAGCCATGAGAAAAATGCCCACTTCATAATTTTCAAATTTACAAAGTATTATAATATTCATTTGTTAAATCCATTATAAATATGATTTATTTAACATTGTACGTTATGGCTTTTAAGTTTTTCATCACAAATAGGCTTAAAATCTGTAATTTTATCTGTTTAATTTTTATAATGGCATACTCATCTTTACAGCAATGCATAGACGATTTAGAAAAAAGCGGACAGCTTATCCGCATAAAAGAAGAAGTTGACCCTTATTTAGAAATGGCAGCCATTCATTTGCGTATTCATGAAGCCAAAGGAAAAGCCATTTTGTACGAAAATATCAAAGGCTGCAAATACAAAGCGGTATCCAATTTATTTGGTACCACAGCCCGCAGTCAGTTTATTTTTAGAGACACCTTACAAGACGTACAGGAATTAATTGAATTAAAAACCAACCCGCTTAATGCACTAAAAAAACCTCTTAAAGCATTGAGGTTAGCATTTAAAGCCATTAATGCCTTACCTAAAAAGGTAAAATCTCATCCTTTTGAGAAAATTAAAATTTCCGATTTACCCCAAATTCAATGTTGGGAAAATGATGGCGGGGCTTTTGTTACTTTGCCCATAGTATATTCAGAAGATGCAGATAGCCCGGGTGTGATGCAGTCAAATTTAGGCATGTATCGCATACAACTTTCGGGAAATGAGTATGTACAAGATAAGGAGGTTGGTTTACATTATCAATTACATAGAGGTATAGGCGTACATCAAACCAAATGGAATAAATTGGGCAAACCGATGAAGGTGTCTGTGTTTGTGGGTGGTCCGCCATCGCATACATTCGCAGCGGTGATGCCTTTGCCGGAAGGCATCTCAGAATTGACATTTGCCGGCATATTAGGCGGACGACGGTTCAGGTATATGTATGATGAAGAAGGATTTTGTTTAAGTACGGATGCCGATTTTGTGATTACGGGAGAAGTATATCCAAATGACAATAAACCCGAAGGTCCATTTGGCGATCATCTGGGATATTATTCACTTAAGCATGATTTTCCGGTGATGCGTGTCAAAAATGTATATGCCAAAAAAAATGCTGTTTGGAGTTTTACCGTTGTAGGCAGACCACCGCAAGAAGATACAGCCTTTGGCAACATGATACACGAAATGACAGGTGATGCCATAGCAAAAGAAATTCCGGGTGTGCATGAAGTACATGCCGTTGATGCCGCAGGAGTACACCCCTTGTTGCTGGCAATTGGTAGCGAACGCTATACGCCTTATTATACCGAAAAACGACCGCAGGAAATCCTGACGATAGCCAATCATATTTTAGGAACCGGGCAATTGTCGTTAGCCAAATTTTTATTTATTGCGGATAAAAGTGATGATGAAACATTGACCACGCACGATGAAAAAAAGTTCTTTCAACATGTTTTAGAACGGATAGATTTATCGAGAGATATACATTTTCAGACCAAAACAACGATAGATACACTCGATTATAGTGGCGATGGCTTGAATACGGGAAGCAAAGTGATAATTGCTGCTTGTGGAGAAAAGAAAAGAGATTTATTGGATGAATTACCTAACGATTTTTTATTGCCGAATTTATTTAAAAACCCTAAGCTGGTTTCGAAAGGAATTTTAGCAGTTGAGTTGACAGTCGACAGTCGACAGTCGACAGTTGGTACTATTATCAATCAAAACAGAGGACAGTGGACAGAGGACAGTGGACTGCCACTTATAGTGGTATGCGATGATGCCGATTTCCTGGCAGCAGATTTCAATAATTTTCTATGGGTTACATTTACACGTTGCAACCCATCGCATGATATACATGGCATTAACGAGCGGTTTGAAAACAAACACTGGAGCTGCGATGCCCTTATTTTTGATGCCCGTATTAAACCGCATCATGCCCCAGTATTAGAGAAAAATGCAGAAGTAGAAGAGAGGGTAGATGAGGTTTTGAAAAATATTATTTAAATTAGCATCAATAAATTTATATCTTATGAGGAAACTAATATACATTGCATCGAGTGTAGTGGTTTTAATAATAGCTAGTCAGTTTACTGCATGTATAAAATGTGGTCCTTTTGATGTAAAAACATTTAAGGTTACAGAATTTGGAGTTACATCTTATGCAACAACAAACTTGTCTTTTGACACTACAAAATTAGATACGGCTACTATATTAAATGCCATGTACTTTAAAATTAATCCAGTTCATTATTATTATGTATCAAATAAATCTAATCCTTATCAGGGATTGATTTCAACTGCATTTGCCTGTAGTCCTCCAAGTAATTACTCTGTTGATAAAATAAGGCAAATTGAAATCTATCCGAGTCAGGATATATCAACAACAATTACAACCGAAACAGACTTGTCTTCATATATCCAACTTTCTTATCCAATATCCATTAATGAGGATTATATCAGCAATATATCCTTCTTCCCGAGTCGGCTATTTACTGATTACACCAATATCGAATATAAACCGCTTCGGTTTTTATTTAAACTTCATTTGTCTGATGGGCGGATATTATCCAGCACATCCAACCATATTTATTTTCCGACCAATTTATAATTCTTTAAACCACTCCTGGCAATACGGCTTTTCTCTCACTCGGATAGTCCTCAAAGTGGGCTTTATACCACTGGTGATGCTTGAGTGCTCGGGGAAAAAGATTGGAAAATGTCCAGATAAAAAAGGATAATGAAGCCAAATTCCAACTCATTAAAAAATAACCCAGCCACTCTATTATTTCACCAAAATGATTGGGACAGGAGATATACTCAAACAAAAAACCACGCGGAATTTTGTATCCCGTTTCATCGGGCTTGCGCAGATGAATCAGCATGTCATCAGCTTTTAGGTTGATTACAAATCCAAGTATAAACAAGAAAACGCCGGCAATAAAATGCCATGATTGCCAATAATTATCCGGATAAACACTTACACGCGATAAATAATATGCAATTGTGCCGGCATTTACAGAATTGAAAAGCATGGCAGACATGGCAATAACCAGTGGCATTTGCTTGCCCTTTGTATTTGTACGAAATGGATAAATAAATCCCCGGTTGATATAATGAAGCAGATAAAGACTGGCAAATAATAAATTGTAAAACTGATAAGAAGGATGTAATAAATAAACAATAACAAACCAAACAGGTGCCCATGCTTCCATCATAAACCATCCGACTTTGTTAGAAATCATAGGGCCCCATGATTTTTTGGTATGCCGACCATAAGGCGCGGTAATAAAAAGCTGTATGGGAAAAATCAGTACAGCGATTGCTATCCAAATCCATACAAAAATAGATACTTGCATGGGATGAAATTAAGCAACAGAAAATGATAAAAGCTACCCAATTCAAGTGATTTTTAAAACAAAAGGGTTCTTTTCAGAACCCCTCCTTTTGTAGTTTAGTTTAGCGTTTGCTTTACAAAGATAGTAAAATTTGTATAAACAATGATTAAAAATAAAAAATTATTTTTAAATAGATGAATTTATCTTAATAAAATTGACGTATATCAATGTGGATAACTATAGAATAATTTTGATATACTAAATACTTAGGTAAGTAAGATAACTCGTTGTGCAGTATAAACCATCTAGAAACATAGCATTTTTAATCATAAATCGCTGTTTAGTGAAATTCGTATAAATCGTCATGCAAAAATAGATTATCGACTTTGGTAATCCCTGTATTTTTCTATTCTTTTCTCAATTTTTGTAAAGTAAACCTTTTTAATTCTAAAATAAATCCATACTTCTATATGGCAAAAACTATAAATCAAACTGTACAACAGATTAAGATAATATCAGTGATGCATAATATTTAAAGAATATTTTATAACTTTGTTAACTAAGCTAACTAAGTTAAGTATGCAAGCAAAACGAAGACAAGAAGATAAAAGGAATTCTCTGAAAAGAATGATTCTTAGGGAGGCCAAAGAAATAGCAGCCAGTGAAGGTTGGCAAAATGTGACCATCAGAAAAATCTGTGATAAGATACATTATACCGCTCCGGTAATCTATCAGCATTTCGAAAACAAAGAGATGATTTTATGTGCTATTCGTATAGAGGCAATGACCAGCATGTATGAAATATTTGAAGAGATAGATAAAAAATACGAAAAGCCGGACAAACGATTGTTAAAGTATGGATTGGCATGGTGGCATTTTGCACAAACCAATCCGGAGTTGTATCAGGTAATGTTTAACTTGCAAGGTGCACTTTGCATTGATATAGGAACTGATAAACCTACATATAATACCGTTATTGATTTTTATAAATCAGCTTTTTCAGAATTAAATCGAGATGCAAAAAAATCTGAAAAACTAATGATTGAATTTTGTGATAATATTATTGCCATTATTCACGGATTTATTTCCTTACAAATGGTAGGAAAAATAAGATCCGGAAAAGAACATGCCGAAGATACTTTTAAAAATGCGTTAAAACGATTTATACATTCCATCAAGATAAGTAAACAACCATGACTAAAGGTAAAATCATATTTTTCAGCTGTATTTTGGCAATAATTGCCATCTTGGCGTATGTAAAACATACAAAGAATAAAGAGGCCGCTGCCAAAGAAATGCCCAAAGGAGGCAAAGATAAGGGTGGCAGCAAAACAGTATTCGCATCCGGATTTGTAGTTGAGTATGCAAAACTAACCAATGAACTCAGTGCCAATGGAACGGTGCTCGCCGCTGAAGAAGTAAGCTTACAACCGGAGGTTTCAGGCAGGGTTGTTTATCTCAATATCAAAGAAGGGGCATTTGTCGGTAAAGGTACTTTGCTGATGAAAATTAATGATGCTGACTTGAAAGCACAAGTTCAGAAATCAAAAGCGCAACTGAAAATTGCTGAAACAAACTTGAAAAGGCTTGGAGAATTACTGAAAATAAACGGCGTTTCGCAAGCAGAGTATGATGTGGCAGATAATTTGGTCAACAACATCAATGCCGATATCGAAATCTTAAAAGTACAAATTGCAAAAACTGAACTCAGAGCTCCTTTTTCCGGAAAATTAGGCTTGCGCAATATCAGCTTGGGAGCCTATGTTTCACCGCAGACGGTAGTTGCTACGCTGCAAAATTTACAACAGCTCAAGATGGATATTACAATGCCCGAACAATACGCAATGAGTATTCATCAGGGAGATGTGATGGAATGTAATGTGGCAGGTATACTAAAACCATTTCTAGCGAAAGTATATGCCTTTGAGCCACAAATTGATGAAGCTACCCGCAACCTCAAAGTGAGAGCTGCAATTTTAAACCCTGATGCACAATTATTACCGGGCACATATGTGAAAGTGATGCTAAAATTGAAAGATATAGCACAAGCCATTATGATACCCAGTAATTGTATTATTCCAGATGATAGGGCAACAAAGGTTGTTGTAGCCGATAGCAGTAAAGCTAAGTTTGTAAATGTGGAGGCGGGCTTGAGAACAGCCAGCGAAGTGCAAATTTTAAGTGGTTTAAAACCAGGTGATACGCTGCTGACTACCGGATTGTTGCAAGTGAAACCCGGCATGCCTGTAAAGATTACTAAAACTACTCAAAAATCTACCATACAATAAAATCAGTATATGGGATTACCTTCAGTCAGTTTACGTCGTCCGGTTTTTGCCATCGTGCTGAATATCATGATTATTTTATTTGGTGTGATTGGGTATACCTTTTTAGGCGTTCGCGAATATCCGTCAATCGATCCGCCTGTGATTACAGTACGCACCAGCTATACCGGAGCCAATGCCGATATTATAGAATCGCAAATTACCGAACCATTGGAAAATGCCATTAATGGTGTGCAAGGAATCCGAACTATTTCATCTGCCAGCAATCAGGGAACTTCCAATATTACGGTTGAGTTTGATTTGTCTGCTGATTTGGAAACTGCCGCCAATGATGTCCGCGATAAAGTATCTCAAGCCATGCGGCAGCTCCCGCAAGATATAGATGCCCCTCCCGTGGTTACAAAAGCCGATGCCAATTCGGACGCTATCGTTTCCATGACGGTACAAAGTGATACAAGGAATATATTGGAACTGAATGATTATGCTGTAAATGTATTGCAACAACGATTGCAAACGATACCCGGTGTCAGTACGATTCAGATTTGGGGACAAAAAAATTACGCCATGCGTTTATGGTTCGATCCTCAGAAATTATCAGCTTACCAGCTTACCCCTATAGATGTACAAAATGCGGTAAATAAATCGAATGTGGAATTACCTTCAGGTAAAATTTCAGGAAAAAATACCGAACTCAATGTAAATGCACTCGGCAGACTTAATACAGAATTGGAATATAATAATCTGATATTAAAAGATGTAGGTGGACAAACAGTTCGGCTAAAAGATGTCGGCTATGCACAATTGGGTACCGATAACTATGAAACCAGCTTGCGTGAAAAGGGAGTCGGTATGGTTGCTTTGGCATTAGTGCCGCAACCGGGGGCAAACTATGTAGAGATTGCAGATGAATTTTACCGCAGGTTAGACAAAATAAAAAAAGAAGTGCCGGCAGATATTCAACTGAATATCGCTCTGGATAATACAGTATTTGTCAAAAACTCCATTTCAGAAGTAAAAGAAACCTTGCTGATTTCTATTGCTTTAGTAGTGCTGATTATTTACCTCTTTTTCCGCGATTGGATAATCGCACTTCGGCCATTACTGGACATTCCGGTTTCATTAATAGGTGCGTTTTTTATTATGTATATTTTCGGATTCACCATCAATGTATTAACACTGTTAGCGATAGTATTAGCAACCGGCCTAGTAGTGGATGATGGTATTGTTGTCACCGAAAATATTTTTAAAAAGATAGAAAAAGGCATGCCTCGCATGCAGGCCGCCCGAGAAGGATCGGAAGAAATCTTTTTTGCAGTCGTTTCTACGTCCATCACCTTAGCCATCGTCTTTCTGCCGGTTATCTTCATGCAAGGCTTTGTAGGGAAATTATTTAAAGAGTTTGGTATTGTTGTATCAGGTGCCGTATTGATTTCTGCTTTTGTATCCCTTACACTTACTCCGGTACTCAATGTGTACTTAGGCAAAAAGGTACATACCCATTCCTGGTTTTACGACAAAACAGAACCTCTGTTTAAAGGACTGGATGATGGCTATAAAGAATGGCTGACTTCTTTTATGAAGGTAAGAGGAATTGCCCTTGTTATTGTCTTAATCTCATTTGGGTTGATTTATTTTATCGGGAAAAATCTGCAAACAGAGCTTGCCCCACTTGAAGACAGAGGCTCTTTGCGGGTACAGGTAACGGCACCCGAAGGTACAGCTTATCCGGCTATGCAAAATTATGTAGATAATTTATCACAGTTTGTAACGGACTCAGTACCTGAAGAAAAGGTTGTTCTGAGTGTAACATCTCCAGGTTTCGCCGGGTCAGGAGCAGCGAACTCTGCTTTTATGCGCATACGCCTGAAAGACAAAATAGAACGCACACGGTCGCAAAGTGATATAGCACAATCTTTAAACAGAAATTTTGCGAAGTTCAATTTTGGAAAAGCATTTGTCATTGAGGAGCAAACCATCTCGGTAGGTTCAGCTCGTATGGGCATGCCGGTGCAATTTGTTTTGCAAAATTTTGATTTTGATAAAATACAGCAGGCAGTTCCCAGATTTATGGAAGAGGTTTCAAATAGTCCTGTTTTTGTCGGGGCGGATGTAAATCTGAAGTTTAATAAACCCGAAGTGGATATTACCATAGATAAAGAAAAAGCAATGAGCTTGGGTTTGACTACGCAAGATATCGCCCAAACTTTACAGTTTGCACTAAGCGGGAAAAGATTCGGCTATTTTTTGCGAAATGGAAAACAATATCAGATTTTAGGACAATCTTTGTATGCGGAACGCAATAAGCCGGATGATTTAAAATCAATCTTTGTACGCAATAATGCCGGAAAATTAATTTCGCTGGACAATGTAATTTCAATTTCAACTTACTCCAAACCGCCACAACTCTATCATTACAACAGATACAAATCTGCCACGATATCAAGCGGATTGGCGTCCGGAAAGACTGTTGGCGACGGTATACAGGAAATGGAAAAGATAGCCAAAAAAGTGCTGGATGCCTCATTTACCACTTCACTCACAGGAGCATCGCGCGATTTTGCTGAAAGTTCCTCCAATACGATGTTTGCATTAATTCTGGCATTGGTTTTAATTTATTTGGTTTTAGCTGCACAATTTGAAAGTTTTGTCGATCCGTTTATCATAATGATTACTGTGCCGCTGGCGTTAGCAGGCGCACTTTTATCCCTCTGGATATTCGGAAAAACACTGAATATCTTCAGTCAAATCGGAATGATTATGCTGATAGGTTTGGTGACTAAAAACGGGATTTTAATTGTAGAATTTGCCAATCACAATCGCAGACTGGGAATGTCAAAAATAGATGCTGCCATCTATGCCGCATCTATGCGCCTTCGTCCTATACTGATGACAAGCCTGGCAATGGCATTAGGGGCATTACCTATTGCAATGGCTCTTGGAGCAGGCTCTACCAGTAGGACTTCTCTGGGGATTGTCATTATTGGCGGTATCATGTTTTCATTAATCCTGACACTGTTTGTCGTGCCGGCTTTGTATGTGTTTTTCTCCCGTACTAAGTCGGAACAAAAAGAAGAAGCCTTGCAAGCGAATACGATAGAATAATTTTTATTAATGAGCGAAATCTAAATATGACCAGATTTAAAAAGATAACAGCATTATTATACTTGCTCAGCCTGATAATTTCAGCATCAGCACAAGATTTACTCACGCCGGAAGATGCAGTTGCTTATGCCGTAAAAAATAATTACGATATTATTTTGGCAAAAAATGAAGCTGATATTTTGCGCATCAACAACAACAAAGGAGCTGCAGGTATGCTGCCCAAAATAAATGTAACAACGGGCGATGTATTTAATCTGAGTAATATCCATCAAGAATTAAGTACCGGAACGGTAACCAATAAAAACTGGGTGCCTGTAAATAGTTTTAATGCCGGACTGAATCTGAACTGGACTGCTTTTGATGGATTGAAAATGTTTGCAACGAAAGACAGATTACAAGCCTTGCAAGTCTTAGGCGAACTGCAATTGAAAGAGCAAATACAAAATACAATTGCCCAAACTTTAGCGGCTTATTTTGAAATTGTAAGACAAAAACAACAGCTCAAAGCCATGTATGAATGGGTGAAATTGTATGAAGAACGCGTGAACTTATCACAAAAAAAACTAGACGTGGGTTATAGTGACAAAACACCTTTGTTACAAGCTCAGGTTGATTTAATAACACAAAAAGCAGCTATCGTAAAACAGGATTTTGTTTTACAACAAAGTAAGGCCGTTTTAAATAATTTACTATCAAGAGATGCAGAAACAGGTTTTGATGTGATTGATACGTTTGCTATGAATTATCAAGCCGACTTACAACAACTGAAAGATACGACTTTGAATAATTTCAGCATTTTATCTGCACAAAAAAATATAGATATTGCCAAATTACAGCACAAAGAAATTACAGCACAAAAACTGCCAATTATAAATTTTAGTACCGGATATAATTTCAATCAGAATAACAGCAAGGCAGGTTTGCAATTGGTCAATCGATCATACGGTCCAACAGTGGGGATAAATGCTGTTATTCCCATTTATAATGGTGGTATTATAAAAAAACAATTGGAAGCAAGTGCCGTTAATATTGCCGTTAAAGAACTGGTAGTTAGCCAACTAAAAAACGACTTACAGCAAAAAGTGTATAATGCTTATAAAAACTACGAGTATGCAAAAACTGTTTTGAAATTGAATGAAGATGCCGTAAAAACAGCCGATGAAAATGTACAATTATCCATGCAGCGTTTTCGCCTGAACCAAACAACAACGTTGGAAGTGAAAACTGCCCAAAGCAGTTATGAAATGGCATTGTTCAATGTGATTCTTGCACGTTATACAGCAAAATTAGCAGAAATAGAATTACGCAGACTCACGGATAATTTTGTACAAATCAAATAGTATTAATATTTTTTAAGGCACCGGGTCATAACCACTTCCCCCCCAGGGATGGCATGATAATATTCGCTTAGTTGCCAGATAGCCGCCCTTGAAAAGACCATGTTTTTTTAAAGCTTCAAGCGCATAATTTGAACAGGTAGGCTGATAACGGCATTTGTTGGGCCCCAGCATCGGCGATAGGCCGATCTGATAGACTTTAATCAATAAGATAAAAGGAAAAATCAATATGTTTTTAAATGCATTTTTCACTGTCACGAATTTAATTGGTCTTCAAAAAAAGTACACATGCGTTCAAACGCCTTTTTGCCTTGTTCATTATTAAAAAACAAATGCGGAATACCGTGCGGCAAATTATACCAATGCGTTTCCAGATTTTCGCCGAGTTCATTTTCTAATTTTCGTACACGCCACACCGGGCAAAAGCCGTCAACATAAACAAAATGACCCTGTACTTTATTTTGCACCATAGCCGAACAGCTTTTGGGAATACCGCTGCCTTTTTGACCAAATGAATGATGAAAAACAACCGGTGCTTTCACTTCAGGGCGAATAGCTGCATGAAGAACAAAACCCCCGGTGAGGCATTGGCCTACAACGCCAATCGCGTTTGCATCTACTTCCTGGAATGATTTGAATTGGTCTAGAATCTCAAAAAATTCAATTAACGGGGCGTTGCCTGTAGGCTCGTTATTGCGAACCAAACCGTTGAAAAAAAATTGCATACAGTATTTCGACATATTGACACCTCCACTGTACAAGTCAGGAATCATTACATTGAAATTGCCTTCTTCACTTAAAATCTTTGCAGACTTATGTGTGGTTTTCTGTATGCCGGTCAGGTCGGGAAGAAATAAGATGCCGGGGCGTTTTTCTTCTCCTGAAGCCGCATAAAAATAAGCATCCATCGTTCGGCTAAGTAAAGGGAGTTGTATTTTTTCCATGTTTAAATATAATTATTCTTTCGGTTTTAAGAAAGACCGTGTCAATTCATTCAGCTTGCGTATTTTATCTTGCAAATCGCCTTTTATTTCATTCCGGTAGCTGTTCAGATTATCGGCTAATGTTGCTATTTCATCAGGTAATATGTCTTCAAAATACTCGCGCAGACGTTTCGCTAAAGTGGGCGATTTCCCATTTGTAGAAATAGCAATCTTTATATCCCCTTTGGTAACGATGCTGCCTAGATAAAAATCGCATAAAGCAGGCGTGTCGGCCACATTGATCAGGATGTTTTTAGTTTTGCAAAGTTGATAAATTTCCTGGTGTAAAACAGGATTATCTGTCGCCGCTATGACGATATGTATTCCATGCAGGTCAGCGGGTTCAAATTCTCGTTGGAGAATCGTAACGAAATTTTTTGCAAGATTTTCATCCGGCAAAATATCTGCTATGACTGCTTTTGCTACTAATGTAATTTGGGCATCCGGAGAGTTTTTTAGCAAAAAATGTAATTTCTCTTTTGCCGTATGTCCGCCACCGACAAGCAATATCCTGATGTTTGCTGTGTTTAAAAATATGGGATAAAGCGTGTTCAATTTATTCGTTTTCTGTTTGTGGAAATGATAAATTATTTAATGCCGTTACTTTTCCGATAATTATTACGGCAGGCGCACTTATTTGTTCTTGTTTTACCCATTCACTTATCGTATTGAGTTGTCCGCTTATTATTTTTTCAGTGGCTAAAGTTCCATTTTGAATAATGGCGATTGGAAAATCTTGCGGTTTGTATTTTGTAAAAATAGTTATGATTTCATCTATTTTTCCGATGCCCATCAGTATCACTACTGTTGCATTGGATTGTGCCGCCAGTTCAATATCATCAGAGAGTTTGCCACAAGAGGTAGTCCCGGTGGTAATCCATACACTTTCGGTAATGCCTCTATGTGTAAGCGGAATTTTATGTTGTGAAGAAAGTGCAGTGGCACTTGAAATTCCGGGAATGACTTCTGTAAAAATTCCGTGTTTTTCTGCGTAAGCTATTTCTTCATGTCCCCGTCCAAAAACAAAAGGATCGCCACCTTTTAACCGAACCACTGTGCCGTGTGTTTCAGCTTGCTCTACTATCAGTTGGTTAATTTCATCTTGTTTCATGTAGTGTGAACCGGCTCGTTTGCCACAAAAGATTTTTATGGCATTTGGTGCATAATCCAGCAATTGTTCACTTACTAAGGCATCATACATAACCACGTTAGCTTGTTGCAAAGCACGAATACCCTTTAGAGAAATTAATTCAGGATCGCCGGGACCTGCACCTACTAATATGAGCTTTCTTGATGTCATTTTATTTTCTGTAAAAAACAATTTTTTATAAAGACAAAGTAACTAATATTTTAGGGTTCAATGCGGTATCAGTTTATTTTATAATTATTTCTTGACAAGCAGTTACTGGTTGAATTTACCTTCGTTCTCATCTTGCCTTTCACTTTTCCCATATTTTCTGTATGTTTGAGCTATGCACGAAACAGCATTAAAAGCACTCTTTCAATCTAGCTTTAATCACGAAGCTGATGTAATTAATAAACTGCCACAGTCAGGGTCAGACAGGATATATTATCGTCTGAGTAATAAAGAACACCGTGTAGTCGGAACTTACAGTGCGGATATAAAAGAGAATGAAACATTTATTTACATGGCGGTGCACTTTCATAGTAAAGATGTAGCAGTACCTCAAGTTTTTGCAGCCTCTCAAGACCACCATTATTATTTGCAAGAAGATTTAGGGGATGTGTCTTTGTATTCAGTAATTCAGCAAGAAGGAATGAGCGAACGTGTCATCAGCTTGTTCAAAAAATCTTTAGAACGACTGGCTTATTTGCAAATAATAGGAGCAGAAGATTTTGATTTTAATAAATGTTACCCCATAAATGCATTTGATAAATCCAGTATGTTTTGGGATTTAAACTCGTTTAAATATTATTTTGCAAGGGTAGCCAGAGTGCATTTTAATGAAACAGAACTCAATAAAGATTTTCACAAACTCACGGATTACCTGCTCAACGAAAGACATCTCTATTTTATGTTTCGCGACTGTCAAAGCCGAAACATCATGATAAAAAATGAAGAACCTTATTTTATAGATTTTCAAGGCGGTAGAAGAGGAGCCTTGCAATATGATTGCGCCAGTTTATTATGGCAAGCCGGAGCAAAAATACCTATGGATTTGAGGCAAGAACTCTTCGACTTTTATGTGAACGAAGTAAAAAAACACGTTGCCATAGATGAAGCTGATTTTAGAGAGCGATATCAGGGTTTTGTTTTAATCAGACTCTTGCAGGTATTAGGAGCTTATGGTTTCCGAGGTTTAATTGAACGTCGTCCTCACTTTATTCAAAGTATCATTCCGGCATTAGAAAATCTGAAGATTTTTATTCCGCACATAAAAGATTTGCCTGAATTAAAAAGCGTATTGCAGCAATTGACCGAGTCGGATATTTTTAAATATATTCAGTATGATGGCAGTCATAAAAGATTGATTGTTGAAGTCAATAGTTTTTCATTTAAGCGAGGAATACCGAAAGAAGAGCATGGTAATGGCGGAGGATTTGTTTTTGATTGCAGAGGCTTGCACAATCCGGGTAGATATGAGCCTTATAAACAACTAACAGGTAAAGACCAGCCGGTGATAGAATTTTTAGAAACACAATCGAATGTAAAATCATTTTTAGATACCATTTGGCAGACTATAGATTTGACCATACAAAATTATTTAGAGCGCGATTTTGATCATCTGCAAATTAATTTCGGTTGCACAGGCGGACAACACAGAAGTGTATATTGTGCCGAACAAACAGCTAAGCATATCCGAGATAAGTATAAGGTGAAAGTAGAATTAAAACATATTGAAAGAGAAATTGCCGATCAGGCAAAAAATGATTAATCACACGATATTGCAATGACAGGCAGAGTTATACAAACAACAGGATCATGGTATCAGGTACTTGCAGAGGGTAAGGTGATTACTTGCAGGCTGAAAGGCAAGTTTAAACTGAGTGATATCGATACCACGAACCCGATAGCCGTTGGCGATTTTGTGGTATTGGAAAAAACTGAAAACGGCGAATTTGTTATTGCAGAAATATTGCCGAGAGAAAATTATATCATCCGCCAGTCGCCCCGTCAAAAGCACCAGCGTCATATTCTGGCATCCAATATTAATCAGGCTATATTAGTGGCTACTGTTTCTAAGCCCCGAACGTCTTTGGGCTTCATCGATCGCTTTATTTGTTCTGCAGCTTCCTTTCATATTCCGGTAGTTATTATTGTCAATAAAGTGGATTTACACACTGAAAAAGACAACAAGCAACTGGAAATTATGCAACAGATTTATCCGGAAATCGGCATTCCAGTATTAGCTTTGAGTGCACAAAATCCGAATGATATCTTGCAATTTCATGATTTAGTGCAAGATAAAACCAGCTTAATTGCCGGACATTCCGGTGTAGGTAAAAGTACCTTGCTCAATGCATTGAATCCGGATTTGAATTTGAAGACCGGAAAAATCTCGGAAAAATGGAATAAAGGGATGCATACCACCACCTTTGCCACCATGTTTGAAGTATTTGACAATAGCTATGTAATAGATACGCCGGGCATAAAAGAATTTGCCACATTACATATTGAGCCCGAAGAAGTATCCGGCTATTTTAGCGAGATAAAAAAGTATGCCGAATCTTGCCAGTATAATAATTGCATGCATGTGCAAGAACCTAATTGTGCCGTTATCAAAGCGGTAGAAGACGGCAAGATTGCATTAACCCGCTATGAAAATTATCTAAATATCCTGCATGATATAAATGAGGTGAACTACTGGGAGCGGAAATAGTGATTGCACTTTCCCACTTCAAAGAACTCATAATTTTTCCTTAGCTTTGTCAGCAACAGATTTTGAATTTAAAAATGTTATATCCATATGCCTAAAGTTTTAATTATAGATGATGAACGCGCCATTCGCCGCACCTTGAAAGATATTCTCGAATATGAAAAGTATGAGATTGATGAAGCCGAAGACGGTGAAGCCGGATTGTCCAAAATAGAAAAAGGCAATTATGATGTCATTATTTTGGATATTAAAATGCCAAAAAAAGACGGCATTGAAGTATTGACTGAAATGCAACAAAAGGGCTTAGACACTCCTGTAATTGTATTGTCAGGTCATGGAAATTTGGAAACAGCCGTAGAGGCAGTTAAAAAAGGTGCGTTTGATTACATTCCCAAACCACCGGATTTGAACAGGCTGCTGATTACACTGCGCAATGCCATGGATAAAGTTTCTTTAGTGTCTGAAACAAAAATCTTAAAAAAGAAAATTGCAAAGTCGAAAGATATGGTCGGCATTTCTTCACCCATTACAAAAATAAAAGACACCATAGCTAAAGTTGCTCCAACAGAAGCCCGTGTATTGATAACCGGCGATAATGGAAGCGGAAAAGAGCTGGTCGCTCGATGGCTACACGAACAAAGCAATCGTTCTGGCGGGCCGTTAGTGGAGGTAAACTGTGCCGCTATTCCGTCAGAGTTAATAGAAAGCGAATTGTTCGGGCATGAAAAAGGGGCTTTTACATCTGCCATAAAACAACGGGTGGGCAAGTTTGAACAAGCTAATGGCGGTACTTTGTTTTTGGATGAAATTGGCGATATGAGCTTGTCGGCGCAGGCAAAAGTATTGCGTGCTTTGCAAGAAAATAAAATTACTAAAGTTGGTGGCGATAAAGAGGAAAAAGTAGATGTGCGTGTGGTGGCGGCTACCAATAAAGATTTGCTTAAAGAAGTGGAGGAAGGAAAATTCCGCCTTGATTTATACCACCGTCTGAGTGTAATTTTAATACATGTGCCCTCGCTGAATGAACGCCGTGATGATATTCCGGTTTTAGTCGATCATTTTTTACAAGAAATTTGCGGAGAATATGGGATTCCGGTGAAAAAAATAAATAATGACGCACTGGAAACGCTACAAGCGCGCAACTGGACAGGAAATATACGGGAGCTGCGCAATGTAGTGGAGCGATTGATTATTATGAGTGATAAGACAATTACCAAACAGGATGTGTTGGATTACTCCGGACCGAGTGGCAAGGCAGAAAGCAAGGGAATTGACTATGATAAATTTGCCAATTTGCAGCAGATACAAGATTATACTGAACGCAGTTTTATTGAACATAAACTTAATAAAAATGAGTGGAACACCTCCAAAACGGCTGACGATATCGGAATTTCCAAGAAACAATTAGAAGAGAAACTAGAGAATCTGGGCTTAAAGAAGAGGTGATTTTTTAGGCAATAGGGATTGGTTGTTGGTCATTGGAGATTAGTCATTAGTTATTGGTGATTAGAGATTAGTGATTATTGATTGGGTATATTTTCTTGACTCTTGGCTCTTGATTCTCAAAGAAAGTCCGCAGTCCACTGCCCATAGTCCACAGTTGATTTTACAAAGAATATAGTCTTGACTCTTGGCTCTTGATTCTACAAATCTCATTACCCACTACTCACTACCCATATCTAAAAAAACATTTACCTTTGCAGTCCGATGGGAAAATTGGTAAAGAACAATGTTAAGGCAGAAATGGGCTTTTTCGATCATATCGAAGAATTGCGCTGGCATATTATACGCTCTTTGATAGCCATAGCTACAGCGTCTCTGTTCATGTTTTCCAATAAAAAATTCTTGTTTGATTATCTGTTGTTTGGTCCCACGCGACCGGATTTTCCGGCAAATCGCTTTTTCTGCTGGCTGGCTCAGCAGTCGCCCTATTTTTTTAGCGGACTATGTATGCAGGGAAAAGTACATAAGTTTATCAATACTGATTTGGCGGGGCAGTTTTATCTGCATTTTGAAATGGCAGCCATTTCAGGTGCAATTATAGCTTCACCGTATGTGATTTGGGAAATTTGGCGGTTTATAAAGCCGGCACTCTATGAGCAGGAAATTAAGAAAACCACAGGTGTTTTGTTTTTTGTCATCATCTTGTTTTTATTGGGATGTATGTTTGGGTATTTTATCATTGCCCCATTTTCCGTTAATTTCTTTTTGAATTATGAAGCCGTAGGGCAAGCAGAGAATCTGATTTCCGTAGATAATTATATCAGCAATTTAATTTCTATGGTATTGCCTACAGGTATTATGTTTGAGTTGCCTGTCGTGGTTTATTTTCTTACCCGCATCGGGCTAATCACACCGGCTTTTATGCGCAACACACGGAAATTTGCTTATATAATAATTTTGGGTGCTATTGCCGTTATTACACCACAGGGCGATATGTTTAGTTTGGTACTAATTTCCACGCCAATTTTTATTTTATATCAGGTCAGTATCGGTATATCACAAAGAGTCTATAATAAGATAGTGAGAGAGGATTAGGGGTGTTGCATTTTAGTTTTTATTTGATTAACATATTCCATTGCTTTGTTTTGAAACCAAACTCTGTCAGGAGTTTCTAAATCAAATGAATAGGATTGATATTTTAGTGAGTTTTTTCTGATTTTCAGTAAAATTTTAAATGCGTTTGCTACTCCTGAAAAATATTGTTTATGATAGCCGATATGTTGTTTTCTTATGATATACATTTTAAATGCTTTCAAATACTGATTGAATCTGACCATATCATCCATATCCAGAAATATTTTTAAGGTTATAAATTTTGCATTCAGATACCATAATGCATCCTTAAATTCTGTAGAGAGCAATAATTTTAAAGATTTCTGATTTTCGTTTTTTGCATATAATATTTTAGCCATATTATAATTATAGGTCATTAGTTTAAAGTTTTTGTCTATAAAACGATAATTTGCCTTTAAAAAATCTTCTGCCCGTTTGATGTCCTTTAATTTTAATCCAATTGCGATAACATTAGATAAGGTAAATCTGTTTAGTTGTCCATAAGACAATAAATATTTTTTACCAATTGCATAAAGGTATAATTCAAATGTGATTTTTGTAAACTCATGACTATTTGTATTCGCTTCTTTTATGCAAAAATTTAACAATAGCTTATATATATTATATAGTTCATCGTTTTTAAATAGAAATTCATTCTTTTTAATAAAGGGTAATATTTTTTTGAATTCTTTTGGTGTCCAATTCAACAAAAGACGATATAATGTTGCATATATCTTAATTTGGGGAATGTCATAATAGATCTCTTCTTGCGCAAGTTGGTATATCGGTTTTATTACAGGAAAGTCAGTTTTCTCGTCAATTATAACATTATTGGATGCAATATAACAAGCAGTCTTTAAGGTTTCAATAATTAGATAAATACTTAGATTATTTGCCATGTTCAATATATGATTATCTGTTTTTCTGCTGTTTTTCAACTGTATATCATAAAGTTTGCTTTCCAGCTCAAATAATCTTTGATAGGCAGACGAATTTTTCGGTTTATGTATTATAGATAATATACTTTCATGGATATACTGTTCTGCATATTTGATACTGCCAGTTGATAAGTAAAAATCTGCTAATTGTTCATTTAATAAAATTTTATTTTCATTGGTTTTTAAACTAATGATAAAATGCTCAAGAATCTTACAACTATTGGATAGTAAGTGTCTTATTCTTAAATCGTTATATTTTAAATTCGGATAAATTAACGTATGTATAAATTGCTTGTTCCAATCTTGTGCAGTTAGATGCTTTTCCAAAATAATGGCAGTAATTAGTTTTATGGATGCTGAATTATTTGCGACAAATTTGTCATTTAGTGATTTTTTTAGACGACTAATTTCATTAGTTTCTAATGATTTTATTGTATAATATAGTTTAGCTTCATTCATACTACAGATAATATAGATACAAATTTAAGAGACAAATTGGAATATTTGTGTAAATAAATATTAAAAATATTGCACAATTTTATCATGAGAATCAAATGCCCATTTATGTCAATACTTAGACAGTATATCAGTCGTTTTATTATTGCAAGTTGCTTTGTGTTATTCAGTTGCAGCCGGATAGATAACACTAAACCGGAAAATAATAAAATACGACAATCGAATTGGGTAGTAGAAGATGAAGTAAACGGGAGACTAAGCAGCAACGGAAACATCATAGAGTCTACAAATTTCTATTATAATAATGATGGAACATTAAACAGGCTAACCGTTTATGACGATACTACTTACGATGCAACACTGATAAAAGATGTATTTTTTGACTATACCCCGACTAAAGTAATTGTACATGGATATCATATTACCGGAGGCTATTTCAGAGTAGATTTTAATTTTAATGCGAACAAACAGGTTGTATCTATTTTGGATACTAATGGTTTTGGGCTAAGATGTTATTATTCCTATAGAAATCTTATTGATTCATTTACTCTTATTACAGATACTAGTTATGCTGTAAACTTCCAATTTCAATATGATATTAATAATAACTTAATCAAATATGACATAGCACAAGCCAATCACATTCCAATTGGAAGAATATACATGGAATATGGAACTGAAAATCTTGACACAGAATTTGATTTAAAATTTTATTCATCTGGTATTAAAGTTATTTATACCGGAGGCGTTAATATTATTCCACTTTTAGGTTTAAATATAGGTATTCCAAACATGAATAATTTGCTGGATAGAAAAGAAATTAATCTGCTGAATGGTGACACCGTTAACTCCTACAAATATGGATATTTCTATAATAATAATAAATTAACCAAACGCAATATACAAAACAATACAGACACCCTTTTTTATCAATTTAAATATTAATTTATGAAAACAACAATGAAAACAATTATGCTATGCTGGGTATTATTTTCCGGCTGTTTATTCACACATGCGCAATATGCGCCAACTTACATGACCGCTTATGACCCGAATTTTGTAGCTGTTAACAGTGCAAATTTCTCACCTTATGGAACAACGGGGTACAATAATACACAAAAACACTTGGCCACACTTACCAACCTAACCTTAAAAATTCAAAACAATTTGATGTCATTTTATGGAGATAGCAGGAATTATACTCCTACAACAGATACAAATGTTTTATTGAACACTCCAGCATATAAATATGACCGTATAGTAAAATCAAATGGGATAATTGCCAGAAAAGTAATGTATGCAAAGAAACACGTAACAGGAAATCCGGATCCTTTCGTAAGAATGGTCGTAGTAAGACCAGATGATAATGTAGTAAGACCTTGCATTATGATTACAAATGGGGCTAATTGGATGATTGACTTTGCTAAACCAGGTGGCTATGCGGTGTGGGCAATAATAGCTGATCTTGCTATAAGGGGATATTGTGTTGTGTATTATGAAAGCTTAAGTAATGATTTAGCTGGACTTGCTTACATTTTGCCAAATCAATATCCGTGTAATTATTATGGACAGGGTGATGATGTAATAAGAAAGAATGCTTATGCCAATTTTCAGTATGCTGTTGCAGCTTATAACTATATTTTGACAGATGCTTCTTTACCCGCAACTCAAAGAATAATAAATGCCAATACAAATGATATAAGTGCATTTGGTATCAGTATGGGAGCGTCTACTGCTTTCATGTTAGCCTATTCAAGAGCCGGAATTAATTATACGACACATAATTATAATCTCTTTTATACTGGAACATCTACGCATACATGCAGTAATACTCAACTTTCTAATAATAACTATACAAAACTATGCTTAAATGCTAACCCTACAAGTAGTATAAATATTAAATCGTTAATTTTAGGAAATTCTTACGTGCCGGCAGATCAAGATTATTTTACTACAACGCCAAAGAGTGTTCCAACCTTATTTTTGTGGGGAAACGAGGATGATGTACGAATAAATGGTCCAACATCTTTGCCAGTTAATTACTTTTTACCTCCTGATCCAGCAAGTTCTGCTTTATTACTGCCATTTAATAGTGTTAGAACTACTATGAAATCATTGGGTATTTTAAGCAGATTGTTTGTAAACTGTAATGGTGGTCATCTTTTTTTTAAAAATTTTGCCACTGGAAATGTTACTCCCCTTAGTTGTCTGGTAACAAATACTTTAACAGATAAATTGTCAATGTTAACAACAAGCAATTCAAGGGATGATATTCTTACTCTAGGAAATACAATTCAAACTACAGACCCTAGCTACCCTGGAAATACAATCTTTCTAAACTGTATTGACCCTGTAAATACAAAGTATGACAATCAACAAAAATATTATAATTATTCAGTAGATGGTGCTTCATTTCGCTTATTTGGCACTCAGATGATGTATGCATTTTCAGGAATAATTCACTCAAATACAATATTAACAAACTTTTTAAAGGATATTCGTACCAATACAAACAATACACCAACTTTACCACCAAATAGCACTCCAAATTTTGTAAAGACTAATACCGATTTTTCAGTTAACCCTTTCTATATTGGAACTCCTCCAAATCAGATTTGCTTCTGGTATAGAGTAAGCTCAGCCAATATGGATGGAAGTATTGTACCTAGTACATCATGTATGAACTCAGGAAATACATATACAAGGATGGCAAGCCCAGGCATTGAAGAACAAAAATCAGAAGTGGATAAGTCATTCTCTTTGTATCCAAACCCATCAGATAATCTCTTAAATGTTGAACTATATTCAGAAACGGAGGGACATGTTAAGGTCGAAATATACAACTCCACGGGTGCTATTGTGATGACTATGGAAAGATCCTTACAATTAGGTACTAATAAGTTAGAACTAAATACAAAAGGGTTGCCTGCCGGAATGTATTTTGTGAGATCACAATTTGGTGGAAATGCAATTGTAAAGACCATCAATATTTCTCATTAAAGATAAAAAGGAATAAAGTATTTTTGGGTGCTGAAATTTCAGCACCCTTTTTTATGAATAAGATTGAAAATAAGAATTACCTAAGTAGTCTCGATGGCATGAGAGGCTTTTTTTGTTTGTGTATCTTATTTTGCCATTTTCATTTCACATACTTAAAACTGCCCTATATTGTAGGTTATCTATTGTTACATAGTTTCTTTGTCATGTCATCTTATTTAATTACAGTTAATCTGTTATACGCTAAAAATAAACACGATAGTTTTAAAAAGTTCTTTATTGAATTTTATACAAAGAGAGTGCTTCGTATTTTCCCTACCTATTTTCTATATTTTTTTATAATACTATTTATTGGAATTATTACTGCCCATTCTCCCTTAAAACAAAAATTGGGAATCACGTATGAAATAAAATATTTTGGTTGGATGGTTGTTAGTTTTACGTATAACTTTAAAGATTTTTGGGCGTGGTTTCAAGGGTTAAACTACAAAGCAAGTTATGCATTTCCACATCTATGGTCTATCTCATTTGAAGAGCAATTCTATTTGATTATCCCGTTTTTAATTTTCATGTTTTCTAAAAAATGGCTAATCCGGATTTCCATATTCATGATGATTGCATTTGCTATTATCAGGATTATTGGAGTAGATTATATGTTATCCATAATAAATGACCCTTATTTGCCATCTTTTATTTTTATAAAATCAACATTTTTCCAATTTGATACATTCTTTTATGGTGTATTATTGGCTGTACTTAACCCGGACTTGAAGAAACGTGATATTCGAATTTTTTATGTATTGCTTATTGTATTCGTTTTTTCGTGCTTGGGCAATGCATATTATCTAACCTTGTACAATAAGAAATCAATAGTAGATAATCTATATTCTTACATCTTTCCGGTTGAAGGTTTCCATCGATATTACTATCATGTATTAATAAATATGATTTGCTTCTACCTGGTATTTATTGCAGTAAAGAAGCAATCATACTTCAAGTTATTTACTATTCCTTTCTTCATTTCTGTTGGAAAATATACATATGGAGTTTATGTATACCAGTACTTATTTATATTTCCAATCGCATTTTATCTAGTTCCTTATTTAAAATCTCTACTTGGTTATGATTTAATTGTAGAAATCTTGGCGACTTGTTTAATCATTTTTTTATTGCTTCGTTTCTCAAACTTCATTTACACTAAATATGAGCTATATTGTATTAACAAAAAAGACCTTATCTTACAAAAGCTAAAAATCAAATAAATTGATAAACAAGAAAGAACATTTGGTAGTAGTAGATGGCGTAAAAGGATTCTGTTGCTTGCTCGTTATGTTAGCGCATTATAGATTCTCAAAATTTAACTTTCCCTCCGTATTGTTTTATGTGGCATTGCATGCTTTTTTCCTCTTTTCAGCATTTTTAATATCCCGAAATTTAATGGTTGATAAA
The DNA here is from genome assembly GCA_035339455.1 of Chitinophagales bacterium. Taxonomy (GTDB): domain Bacteria; phylum Bacteroidota; class Bacteroidia; order Chitinophagales; family JADIYW01; genus JADJSS01. The sequence continues at coordinate 13,760 of DAOQII010000001.1, read as the reverse complement.
GAAAAACTAAAAAATTTTGGTAAATATTTCAAACTCTTCTATATCAAACGTACACTTCGCATCTTCCCAATTTATTTCCTATACATATTCTTCATTGCATTTGTTACATTCTTGTTCTGGTGGTTCGGTACAGTTCCTCAAAACCTGGCTAATGAATGGAAACACTATGGATGGATGCATTTTGCTTTTGTAGCTAATTACAGAGATATTTATGCCTATTTTATGGGGTATGATGATTATATAAAAACTGCTCCGGTAATGGTTCACTTGTGGTCTGTCTCTATCGAAGAACAATTTTATATTTTTATTGTTTTTGCTATTTTCTTTCTTAATAAGAAAATATTGAGAATTATGACAATTGTTGCAATATTCATATTTCCTATTTTAAGAGTAATCGGATATAATTGGCTATTAGCACACAGTAAAGATGCTACCTTGAGTACATTAGCAGTTGTACATGCCTCTATATTCCAATTTGATGTTTTCTTTTATGGGCTGATACCAAACTTGTTTGATTTAAGTAAATGGAAAAATCCATTTAGGAGTCTGGCCATTAGTCTAACTGTACTAATATGTTGGATTTACTTAAGTAGTTTTATTGCTTCACGCCATGATGGGGTTTCTTTTATGTTTGCCTTAAGAGAAGATAAGTATATATACAGTAATGGTGGTATCTATTTTGTAGATATTCTGACTAATCTTTGTGTGTTGAGCTTAATCATGACAATTGTCTATTTTCCACATAAACTGAAATTTCTGACTAAAAAGTTCTGGTTAGTCCTGGGCTTGCCATCTTACAGCATATACATCTTTCAGTTCGTCTTTCTAATCATCTTTCTGATTTTAACTGGACTTGCATCTAAATATATACCAATGCCAATTGCTCAGATAATTGGGTGTGTATTTTATATCGGTTCAACGGTTTGGATGGGTACCTTACTCTTTAAGTATGTGGAAGTGCCCATGTTTAAGCTGAAAGACAGAATTATTAAGAAATCTGAAAAACTGGCATAAATGCATCTTTTGCTTAACTTGATAGCTAATTTTCTATGAAAAATAATGCCCTTTTTATTGTCGGGTTACTGCTGTTGCTGTTTTGTGGTATCAAATGGGCTCTGGGGCTTCCGGCTGTAATGGATATTACCTTCGGCGATGAAGCTCAGTATCTGCGATATGGCACCGATTTATTTCATACCATACATAAAGACTGGGGTCCCAGCTATAATATCTGGTATAAACTGTTGTCCTTAATTCAACACAATAATATCCGGCTTTTTTATTTCAATTATCAGGTAACGGCTGTACTTTGTGCGTTGCTTTTATTTATCTTCTTGCG
>DAOQII010000001.1:0-12324 GCA_035339455.1 Chitinophagales bacterium | reverse complement strand
TCAATTATCAGGTAACGGCTGTACTTTGTGCGTTGCTTTTATTTATCTTCTTGCGGAATTATAGCATTCATGTCATCATAGCCTTTTGGCTGTCATTCTGTTTTATGTTTTCCACTACCATCATGGATACTTGGCCTCGGGTTTCTCATTTTGCATTCATATTGCTTGTCTTAGGTTTTATCGCCATTCGGAATTGTAAAACATATCTCTCAAAGTCTGTATGGCTAACGGCTGTTTTTTTTATTACTGCCTATGCACGTCCCGAATTATTTCCTTCTTTTTTATTGATGTGTTTACTCACCATTTTCATCTATTTTAAATTTCGGGAATCACTAAGATCAGCTTTGCCGGCATTTGTTTTTTTGATAGTCATTGTTATTGTTTTTTTCGGTATTTATCAATTACCCGCCGACAGTTACAAGGGTATAAACCGCACCTATATTGCATTTTGTCAGCATTATGCCATTAACTATGTGTTGGAAACAAAAGCAAATTTTAATCCCATTTCAGAATGGATAGATTTTGCACATCGTACTTTTGGAGACTGTAAAAATTTCAGTTGTATCTTAAAATCACATCCCGGGTTAGTATTACACAATACTATTTTGAATATCCAAAAGTATTGCCTGGTGCTATTGGAGTTTTTTACTTCCATACTATTCCCTGTAAAAATTACGGCTAAAAAATGGTTGATGATGCTCATCTGGTTTTTCATGATTGGAATTCTCGTTTACGTTTTTCTTAACAAAGAAACGAGAAACAAATTCATTCAATCCCTGAAAGACAACAAACTGGTACTTCTCGTGTTACTCATCTTCGGTTTGCCTAGTATGGCTACTTCATTACTTATCTTTCCACGTGCGCATTATTTACTGATGCATGCGCCGTTACTTATATTCCTGGTTGCTTTGTTAATCAACGCACTCCCGGTTTTTACAAAAAGCAAATCCTACCTTCTACTTTTGTTCTTCATCCCGTTTATCTATAAATCGCCGAAAGCGAATAAATATACCTATTACCAAATGGATAGAGATAATAAACAGAAATGCAACAGGGAATTAGTTAACTATCTGACAGAAAAGTACAATCATCATCAGCATGTTATTTTTTCCAACCATTTAAGTTTGAGTATGATGCTGCCTGAGAATTATGCTGATTTTAATACAGAGTATGAGTTTAAGCCGGGTATGCATTTTTCAGCTATTCTTAAAGACAAGAAGATTGACCACGTGTTGATGCGCGATATTCTTCTACAAGATAAGCTGCTGCAACAAGATACCAGCTGGACTTCTTTTGTTGCTCATCCTGAAGACTACGGGTTTCAAAAACAAATATATTGTGATAGTTGTGAAAGCTATTTGTTGGTGAAACCTTAATTTTGCAATATCATGCAGTTGCTAAAAAAACAGATCTACTTTATTTCAGGCATGGCATTTATGCTTTTCTGCGGAATAAAATGGAGTCTGCATTTGAGTAGCAATATGGATATTCTGTTTGGCGATGAGGCAGAGTATATGCGCAATGGTTTGGATTTATTCAAAATTATCAGAAATGATTGGGGTCCGGCTTATAATATCTGGTATAAATTTTTGTCATTTTTTAAGAGTGATACAATACAACTCTATTATCTGAATTATGCCTTAGGTTCTGTCTTGATTGGTCTTTTGTTTTTTGTCTTTTTATATCAACACATAAAACAAAAACAAGTAGCACTATACGTAGGTTTTTGTTTCTTAGTTTCTTCAATAAATATTAACACATGGCCACGAGTTTCACATTTTGTAATTATCATTTTACTAACGTCTTTGATATTGGCTTCGCTTACATCCTCCAACGCAAAAAAATGGTTGATATACTCGATAGCATGTTTTATCTGTGCATATGCCCGTCCTGACCTGATGCTTTCGTTTTTTTGTTGTGTACCTGTCACATTTTATTTCATTTGGAAAGAAAAAAATGCGATTAAATCATTTCTGCCTTATTTATTTATATTGCTTATTGTCGTTTTGTTCTTTCAGTTTGTTTTTGGGCAGCCATCTGCCACTTACAAAGGAGGGCTGGACAGATTGTATAGTGCGTTTTGTCAGCACTATGCCATGAATTATAAGATGATGCATAAAGACGGATTTGATGCCATTACCGAATGGATTAACTTTAGCAAACAGCAATTCCCAAACAGCCATACTTTAAAAGAGGTGATACTGAATCAGCCGGGTTTGTTTTTACAAAATCTACTGCTTAATTGTAAAAACTATCTCATGATACTGTTGCTTACGGTAACTTCTTTTGTTTTTCCAACAGGTATTTTTAAAAGCAAAAAAGCACTCATATTATCAGTTTTTATCTTGTTGTTGCTTGTTGTTGTAGTGTTCGCCAACAAAAAATACAGAGACCAGTTTTTTGTTAAACTCCAGGATAATAAACAGCTTTTGTTGTTCTTGTTTATATTTGGCGTTCCCAGTTTGGGTATGTCTATAGTGATTTTTCCACGAATGCACTATGTCTTATTGCACATTATCTTATTAGCCTTTATTATTGCCTTGCTTTTGGATTCAATTACATTGGAAATAAATATGCAATGGTCGTATTGGCTATTCTTCTTGCTTTTTATAGTTATTTCTCCGAAGAGTTCGAGTTATGCCTATATGCAATTTGGAAGCGATATGAAAAATTTGTGCGAACAAAAATTGATTCGTTTTCTTGAAAAGGATAAAACACACCCGCATGTGGTAATGACCAACTACTTAAATGTAACCTATATATTGCCTAAAAACTATTCGGAATTCAGTACAGAGTTTGAACTAAAAGAGGGAATGAGTTTTAGACAAATTTTAGACGAAAGAAAAATTGATATTATCTTAGTCAGTGTTAATATTATAAAGAATCCGATTCTGTTAAAAGATACTGCATGGAATCAATTTATGCGAAATCCAGAGCCATTTGGTTTTAATAAAGTGGAATATAGTAATGAATGTGAAAGTTATTTTCTGATTAAACAATGAGTATGCTAAAACGACTAGAAAATTTCTTGGTTTCAATTTTTGCAGAAGATGTTCCGTTGAAGCAGACTACTCCAATTTGGCAACTTATCGCAGGTATTGGGGTGCTGGTTTATTGCGGTCTGCACATTTATGCAGGTTTAGAAAATCACATGGATATCCAGTTTGCCGATGAAGCAGCTTACTTGCGTTTTGGCTTGGATTTGCCGGGACATCTTAATCGCGACTGGGGCCCACTCTATGCCATTTGGTATAAATTACTTTCTTTTTTTACTACTGATACAATTAAACTTTATTACCTCAATTTCAGACTAACAGCCATCATTCCACCTATATTGCTATTGTTGTTTTTATGGCGAATGGGTGTGAATTTTATTTTGGCTTTCTTTATCTCATACTGTGTTTTAGTCAGTGAAGCGAATATTTCTGTGTGGCCAAGAGTTTCTCAGTTTTGTATAATTCTCTTATTGTCCGGATTAATCTTAAGTACGTATTTCAAGAACAAATTTTACAAATTACTCCTCCTGACGTTGGTCACCTTGTTATGTTCATATGCCCGACCTGAGTTTTATTTGGCGTTTATACTATTATTATTTATCACAATACTATTGGGTTTTTATCAACCAATTACATTTAACAAGAAAACAACGGGATGGATAATTTTTTATGTAATTATCATAGCAAGTCTGCATTTGTTTTTTCGTTTCCCTTCCAATAATTTCTTTGGTTTCAATCGGGGAGTAGCTGCATTTTATCAGCATTATGCCTTTAATCTGCGTATACAACACAAATTAGACGTTGATGCATGGTTAGGATGGGAAGATTTAGCTAAAAGTACATTCGGAAATTGTAACTCTATGCTTTGTGTAATTATAAATCAGCCAAAGATATTTATATTGAATACACTTTTTAATATTAAAAATTACATTGCATTTACTTTTGTCTCTGTTGGTTCTTATCTTTTTCCTTTAGTTTTGTTTCATTCCAATAAAATTAAATTTCTCATAGCATTTTCTTCTTATATCGGATTGATTTTACTCTTGATAAACAAAACAACTCGAAACAAAATAAAAACACAGTTTTCGCATTATATATTCTATATTTTATTCCTGTTGGTATTCATTTCTCCCACCATATTGTCATGTGTTTTTGTTTTTCCGCGTGAACATTATATTTATTTGCAGATGTTGTTTTTTGTGCTCATAATTATTAGCATACTGAACCCACTGCTTCCAGAGAAAATAAATGTAAAAGCCATATTATTGGGACTCTTTTTGATATGTTTGTGTGTTTGTCCGTCTTATTCCAAATATCCATTTTTAAAAATGGACTCGGCTAACGCGAAGCTCTGCAATAAAAAAATGATCCGATTGCTACAGCAAAATTACAATGATAAACCACACACCATTTTTACCAATATGCCTTTTGTCAGAGGTATGTTACCCGAAAACTTTCATGAAGTAAATACGATTTTCGATAAGAAAAAACTTATTCCTTATGCTCATTATGCAGATTCTGCAAAAATTGATATTGTCATTGTAAATGCATCTTTGCTGCGCGATCCACACATTATATATGATTCAACCTGGATCTCGTTTTTTAATAACCCTACAGCAAGAGGTTTCAAGCCATTGCATTTTAGTGAATGCGAAACTTATTTGCTGATAAAAGAATAAATGCGTTCGAAAGTAATATTATGTGTTTCATAAATCAGATTTGACTTTAGAATAACAAGTGTGTTTTCTACATTTGTAAGATGAAAGCTATTTTACTTCATCATGCCGGAGGCGACCGTTATGCTTTCAAGCGTGTAGAGGAAAAACTGTCAGCTCATTTTGCGACTAAAAGTATTGAATTGCCAGGGCGCGGCGATCGGTTTGATGAGAAAAGATTAACCAACTTTGAATTTGCCTTGCACGATATGTTAACACATGTAGAGCCGGAAATAAATGAGCCTTATTTTTTTGTGGGCGTAAGTATGGGAGTTGTCTTTGCATACGAGCTTACACATCTTTTACAGGCTGAAGGTCATCCCTTACCTCGTGCATTGTTCCTGGCATCCAGACGCAGCGAGGAAGATTATAGCGATTTGCAGCGTTTCGCATTATCTGAAAAAGAAGTTTTTTGGGAACATATTCTGACCTATGATGATAAATCAAGACAGCTCTTGCATCATCCCGAAATTCTGGAAGTTATAGAACCCGTTTTGCGAGCAGATTTTTCTATACTTGAAGATTATCACGATACGTATGCTCTAAAACCAAAACTGCCGGTTCCTGCTTATATCCTTTATGGTGCTGAAGATTTGCATAAAAACAATGAACAAACTTCTGCCAACTGGCAAAAACATTTTACAATAAATATTGAAGTAAAAATATTTGATGGCGGACATTTTTTTCTGTACGAAAATGAAAAAGCAGCAGCATACATAATTTCTAAGTTGAAAGGCAATGACTAAGATTCAGATTTTTGTTTATGAAATAAAAAAAAGCTGGAGTGAAGAAAAATTCGCAAACGCCTTGCATACCCTTCCGGAATTTATGCAGAAAATAATATTGGAGTATAAACACAGACAAACTGCCATGCATAGTTTAGTAGGAAAATTGCTCTTGAATTATGCCATAAAAAAATTGAATTTAAATTTTGCTTTGCAGGATGTAAGAATGACTACAAAAGGTCGTCCATACTTTGCAAGTAATATTGATTTTAATATTGCCCATTCCGGCAACTGGGTAGTGTTGGCTGTAGCTGAAAAAAGAATCGGTATAGATATTGAAATGCATCGCACTATCCAGATTGATTTATTTCGCAAGTATTTTTCGGATGAAGAGTGGGGAAACATTCAAAAAAATGAAAACCCGGGTCAGCAATTTTTTGACTACTGGGCGATAAAAGAAAGTGCGATAAAATGCAATGGTAAAGGTGTAGAAGTATTGGGGAAAACTGTTGTACTTAATGATTTTCAAATTATTTGCGAAGGAGAGACTTTATACTACAAAGCATTAAAAATTGATAATACCTATTCATCTGCACTTACTTGTACATCAGATTTTATTTACGAAATAGAAAAGGTAAATGCATTTTAGCTTATTGTAGCCGGCTTATTTCATATTTTGTTTTTTAATGATGACAACGCTTCTTCCAAAATAACAATATCATCAGTTGTGCATTCTAAATAAGATTTATCATTTTGCACATTGGCTATCACAGAAAATTTCCAGCTTAAATTATTCTTGTCATTTAAGATAGTATAAAGCATTACCTGAAAGCCTGCAGTAGTAGTGAATTTTATTTCGGTATAATTAGCCGGCATGGTTTTGCTTTTCAGCATAGTGCGCATATATTGTAGCGTCATCAGCAAGCCTTCTACATCTTTCTGATCAATATAAGCATGCATGGATTTCAGTTCTTTGCCCGACTGAATTTTATAAATAAATTTTAATCCGCTCAGGACAGAAAAATTTTCTAAGTTGGAATATCTAACAGCATCAAAACGCAGCGATTTGAAATTGGCTGTTTGCAATACTTCATATTTACACAAATAACCTGTAGTATTTATGGCAGAATCTAATTTTGAACGCATTTGCCCAAAGCCAAGATTGATACAAAACAGAAGTAGTATAAAGAAGCTTTTTGATTTCATTTTTATATGGGATTACAAGTAAGTAAGATATTCATTTTCTACGGATTTTGCCGCTTTTTTTGCAGGAAACCAAGCAGCAATGAGGCTTATTGCTATAATGACGAAACTAACTACGGCAAAATCTGAAAGATTCATTTTAACCGGATAATATTTGACTAAAAAGGAAGTTCCGGGCATAGGAATCAAACCAATTTTTTGTTGCAGAATACACAGGATAACAGCAAGAACCATCCCGCAAATGGCACCTAAACCCGACATCAGCAAACCTTCATATAAAAACAATTTCAGAATGCTGCGCTGCTTGAAACCTAAAGCCGTGAGCGTGGCAATGTCTTTTTTCTTTTCCAACACCAGCATAGAAAGTGCACCGATAATATTAAAGGAAGCAATAAGAATGATGAATACTAAAATGGAAAAGGTTACCCATTTTTCACTTTTAAGAATCTTGTACAACACTTCGTTTTGTTCATACCTGCTCTTCACTTCAAATCCAATACCTAATTTGTTTTTAATAGATTGGATTGCTTTCTCGTTGAGTTTTGGATTTTTCAGCCGGATGTCTATTTCTGAAGCCTTGTCATAGTTTTCGGTCAGGTTTTGAAAAAATGAAAGTGATGTTAGCGCATACTTTGTATCAAATTCATCTGAAACGGCAAATACGGCAGAAGGAGTAAGATAATTTCTGTTAAATGCATTTTCTAAAAGTGCAAAATTGCTCGCCGATTTCTTGGGCATGTAGATGCCCACAGGATTCAATGTCATAATATTATTTAAACCCAAGCCTTGTGCTACACCTACTCCGGGAATAATATAGTTTATACTGTCAGCGTATAAAATTTTTTTCCCGTCAACAATAAATGTATCAAAGCCTTTTGCTACTTTAAAATAATTATCATCCACCGCTTTAATGGTGCAGATATGCTGGTTGCCCTCATACTCAAGCAATGCATTTTCCTGCAATACAAACGAGCTCGCTTCTATAAAGTCCACCGCTTTCAGTTTGGCTTTCAGTTCATCCGTAATTTCAAAGGTTTTTCCTTTAGCCGGAAAAACTGCCACATCGGAGTAAAATACATTATACAGCGACTTCACTAAGTCTTCTAAGCCATTAAAAACAGAAAGTACCAAAATTAAAGCCATTGTTCCGAATAGCATGGCAAATGCACTCACCAGCGAAATGATATTGATGGCATTCGTCGATTTTTTGCTGAACAGATAGCGTTTGGCAATATTCAGTTCGAGATTAAGCATCAGCTGATTCGTCTTCGTCAGTGCGGTATTTGGCTATCTCCTCGTCTTTCTCTTTTACATCTTTAAGCAATTGCTCTATCTCAAATACATGGTCTAATGAATCTTCTTTAAAGAATTCCAAAGCAGGAATTTGTCGTACCTTATTACGAATCTTTTTGCCTAACAAACCACGTATGGTTCTGTTGTGTGCATCAAAATATTCAAGAAGTTCATCCGGATTTTTGTGGTTGAAAATGCTGAGATAAATTCGTGCAGTTAATAAATCAGGTGTCATTTTTACACCTGCAATGGTCACCAAAGCACCTTGTAAATCAAAGGATAAGTCTTGCTGAATGACCTCAGAAAGAGCAAGCTGAATCGTCTTGGCAATTTGTCTTTGTCGTATCGTTTCCATAAAAACAAATGTAATTAATATCTTTACACTTTACAATCAGATTTTTTTTGAAACAAATACTCAAATATTGCCGCCCCTATTTATCTAATATCGCATTAAACATTTTGTTTAATCTGCTCTCCACGTTGTTTTCCATTTTCTCGTTCTTAATGCTAATCCCGTTCTTAAATCTCATTTTTAATTCAGATAAGATACAAGTAAGCCAAACTCCCGTTAGCTTTAGCTTGTACAACTTCAAAGCATTTTTAAATTATAGCCTGAATGTCCGCTTGCTGTATTATATTCAAGATACTGCTGACGGCAAAACAAAAGCGCTGTTGTTTATTTGCTTGCTTACTGTTGCCATTTTTTTATTAAAAAATATATTTCGCTATCTGGCGGTACATTTTCTGGCTCCTGTTCGCACAGGTGTGGCTACAAATATCCGCAAGCAACTGTACGAAAAAATTCTCTTTGCAGATGTGTTGTATTTTTCGGATAAACGCAAAGGCGATATCATGACAAGACTTACCAATGACGTACAAGAAGTGGAATACGGCATTCTGCATTTTATAGAAGTGGCATTTAAAGAGCCTGTTACCATTATTGCCACGTTAGTAACCATGCTGTTAATGAGCCCTAAATTAACCTTGTTCGTGCTGATTATATTGCCCGTTTCAGGATATATTATCGGCAAAATCGGCAAATCATTAAAGCAAGCTTCTGCAAAAGCGCAACAGCTGCAAGGCGATATTAATGCGCAGGTTGAAGAAACGATTTCGGGCTTGCGTATCATTAAATCTTTCACGGCAGAAAAGTTGTTTTTAAACCGGTTTAATAAAATTACACAACATCACTATCAACTGACAACATCTATGATACGCAGGCGGGATTTATCTACACCGTTGTCGGAGTTTTTAGGTATCGGCGTCGTTGTAATCGTGTTATACGTGGGCGGTAAAATGGTGATTAATCATACTTCCTCGCTTAGTGCAGAGGCATTTATTGCGTTTATCGTTATTTTTTCTCAAATCATACAACCGGCTAAAGCTTTTTCCAATGCCTTTTATTTTATTCAAAAAGGCCTTGCATCACTCAGTAGAATAGAGACCGTTTTGCACACTGAAAACAAGATAAAAGATGTTCCGAAGGCTATTTCAAAAACAAATTTTGACGAACAAATAGTGTTTAAAAATGTTTCTTTCCGTTATGAAAATGAAGATGTTTTATCGGGTATAAATTTAAAGATACAGAAAGGAAAAAAAATTGCTTTGGTCGGCGTTTCAGGTTCGGGAAAATCTACTTTGATTCAACTTTTACTCCGCTTCTTTGATGTCAGCAGCGGGGAAATTTTAGTGGATAATATTCCTATAAAAGACATAAAACAAGAGGATTTGCGCGGGCTTACTGCTTTGGTCACACAACATACTACACTCTTTAACGACAGTGTACAAAACAATATTGCGCTGGGGCATACCGGTACGGAAACAACAATAAGACAAGCTGCTAAACAAGCATTTGCAGATGATTTTATTGAAAGACTTCCGGATAAATATCAGACCAATATCGGTGATAATGGATCTAAATTAAGCGGAGGCGAACAGCAACGACTCACGATCGCCAGAGCTATTTATAAGAATGCTCCGATTCTGATTCTGGATGAGGCCACCTCGCACTTAGACAGCAATGCTGAAAAATTGGTGCAGGATGCCTTGCAGCATTTACTGGAAAACAAAACAGCCATCATCATCGCGCATCGCCTTTCTACCGTATTATTTGCCGATGAAATCGTGGTACTTAAACAAGGAAAAATAATAGAACAAGGCACACATGCCGAATTAACAGCATTGATGGGTGAATATAAAAAACTGGTGGATTTGCAACAGTTATAATACTTTACCGACATACACAGATAATCTATTCTTAATGTAAGAGTAATTAAATGACTTGCATAAATTTTTAATTTTAAATGCAAGCATTTCTTTATTTCATTTTAATTTTATGAGTAAGCAGATTTTTATTTTTGATACCACATTACGTGATGGCGAACAAGTTCCGGGGTGCCAGTTGAATACCATCGAAAAAATTGAAGTGGCATTGGCACTCGAAGAATTAGGCGTAGATGTGCTGGAAGCCGGATTCCCGATTTCATCACCCGGCGATTTTAATTCTGTGGTAGAGATTACCAAAAATATTTCCAAGCCTACCATTTGTGCACTCACCCGTGCGGTAGCTGCAGATATTGATTGTGCGGCACAGGCGCTGAAACATGCTAAGCGAGCCCGAATACATACGGGCATTGGTTCATCTGATATTCATATCAAAAATAAGCTAAAAACGACACGGGAAAATATACTGGAAAAAGCAGCCTGGGCAGCAAAGTATGCCCGTAATTACGTGGATGATGTTGAGTTTTTTTGTGAAGATGCAGGACGTGCCGATTTGGAATTTTTGGCAAGAATGGTAGAAACGGTTATAGCGAATGGTGCTACGGTAGTTAATATTCCCGATACGACAGGTTATTGTTTGCCCGAACAATACGGTGCAAAAATTAAGTATTTGATGAATAATGTGCCGAATATTGATAAAGCGATTTTATCTGCACACTGTCATAATGATTTGGGTTTGGCAACAGCCAACTCTGTGGCAGCTATAGAGAATGGTGCCCGCCAGGTGGAAGTAACGATGAATGGAATCGGTGAACGTGCCGGCAATACTTCACTCGAAGAAATAGCGATGATTCTCAAGTCGCATAAAAATAATTTAGATTTAGAATGCGGCATTAACATCAAAAAAATATATCCTACTTCGAGATTAATTACAAGACTGATGCGCATGCCTGTGCAACCGAATAAAGCTATTGTTGGAAGAAATGCATTTTCACATTCATCAGGCATACATCAGGATGGAGTGTTGAAAAACAGGGAAAATTATGAAATCATAGACCCGCATGATGTCGGTATTCCCGAATCTTTAATTGTATTGACTGCCCGAAGCGGTAGGGCTGCTTTGAAACATCGCATGGAAAACATCGGGTTTAATTTAGACCAGGCACAGTTAGATGAAACTTACGCCCGTTTCTTGGATATGGCAGACAATCGCAAAGAAATTTATGACGAAGATTTGCTGGAGTTGATGGGACAAAGTCGCGAAGGTAAAATATATGAAATTGATTATTTGGAAGTGCATTGCGGCAAACGCCATCAGGCTACGGCCACCGTGGCACTGATGAAAGAAGGTAAACGCACGGTAGAAATTGCTGACGGCTGTGGACCGGTAGATGCCACCTTAAAAGCAATAGATAAAATAGTAAAACATTCAGTGCGGTTAGAAGAATATTTAGTGCAAGCCATTACGGGAGGTTCAGATGATACGGGAAAAGTGCATATCCAAATTTCTAAAGACGGCGTTTTTTACTATGGATTTGGTAACGATACGGATGTCATTTATGCCACAGCCAAAGCCTATGTAGATGCGCTGAATAAAATCTGATAACCTGAGTTTGGGATAATCGTTTCGATTTTTTATAATAGTTGATTTAGTTTCTTTATAAGCACCTCCTTTTATTCCTCTTCCTTGTTAAGTTGGAGGAAAATGAGAAATCAAATATCTTATCACTTTATTTTTCTTAACCCGAACTCAGTTTGATAAGGAAAATTCAGCAAGATACTTATACGCCAAATTGTTTGAGATGATGGTCGATGTGTTTGTACATCATATTGTTCCATTCGGCGGCAGTTAACACCCCGAAAGAAGATGATTCTTTACTTTCGTAATGAGCAGCACCTAAGCTTTTCACTTTGTTGATATAGTTGATTAATCGTGTTTTTTCCTTGTCGAAATCTTTACTTTCTTTAATTACAAATGCCGGACCTGTAGGCATGCTTTCCGTATAAGGAGTTTCGGAAACCACTTTGTTTTTTACAAAGTTTTTAAGCATCATTTTCACCAAAAAATTGGGTTTGTCGTCGCGCTCATCTAAGGCATACTCATAGGTTACATTGCTGTGTGCCAGCATTTGTCCCACATTCATTTTGCCCCATTTCGGTGCAGAAGCC